>JAGWRH010000256.1 GCA_028876695.1 Acidobacteriota bacterium
ACGCGCGCGGATCCGCCCGTAAGTCTCGAGCAAATCGTCGGTCCCCTCGATGGCGAAGTACGCCGCTTGGATCGGCACGAGCAGATGCGTGGACGCCACCAGCGCGTTGACCGTCAATATGCCGAGCGCCGGCGGCGTATCCAGCACGATGAAATCGAAATCTTTCAGGACGGGCGAGAGCGCGTCTTTCAGCTTAAACGGCGCGTCAAATTGACCGGCGAGTTGCTGTTCCAGTCGCGCCAGAGCCAGCCTGGCCGGCGCCATGAACAGATTCGGGTCTTTTGTGGGGCGAATGATCTTGGCCATCTCCGCGTGCTGCTCCGCGAAGATGTCGTACATGGTGGCCTGAATTTCGTCGGGCGAAAAGAAGGCAATCGTAGCGTTCGACTGCGGGTCTAAATCGATGAGCAGGGTTCGCTTTTTTCGCAGCGCGAGCGCCGCCGCAAGGTTGATGGATGTAGTGGTTTTACCGACGCCGCCCTTCTGGTTGGCAATTGCCAGGACGCAGCAGGTCAAGCCGTTGCCCTCGCTCCCCTTCGGCAACCGCACGGCTACATATGGAGCCCCGCGGTTTCGCTCCTACCACGAGTAGGCCCACTCTAACCACTGCGGGTAGCCAAGTGCAAGTAAAAAGTTAAAAATCAGGCAAAATTGCCAAGCGCCGCGGGCCGGGTCACATCTTGTACCGGCCCAAGTCCTCGTCGCTCAGGTTCTCGAGCCACTTGCGCAATTCCTCGTTGGTGCTCTTCTCGGCAACCACGCTGGTGATCTTGGAGCTCTTCAGCACCTGATCCTCCACGTAGATCGGGCAATCGAGCCGCAGGGCCAGCGCGAGCGCGTCGCTCGGACGCGAGTCCATCGAAAGCGTCTGCCCTTCCCGCTCCATCCAGATCAACGCGTAAAACGTATCGTCCTTCAAATCGGAAACCACCACCTTTTGCACGTGCACGTTCAGCCCGGTGAGCACATTCTTCAAGAGGTCATGAGTCATCGGACGGGCGGTCTGCACTTTCTCGATTTCGAGCGCGATCGCCTGCGCTTCGTAAACTCCCACCCAGATGGGAAGCACGCCGCTTCCCTGCAACTCCTTCAGAACGACAACCGGCTGGTTCGTCGCGGGATCCATCATCAAACCTCGAATCTTCACTTCGAGTTCCATGGCGGCCTCCCGTTGGAATCGGTCGCATGTTCGCCGACCAGACTGTTCGGTCCAGATCGCTCGATCCGAACGTGCGTGTATTCTCCCAAAAGATTTTCCTGCTGCGAGACAAAATTGACAACCCGGTTGCTGCTGGCGCGTCCGGACCATTGTCCGCGCGCCGCGTGCCGCGAATCCACCAGCACTTCCTGCGTCGAGCCGACCAGCGCGGCATTGCGAGCCGTCTGAATCTGACGCTGATGCTCCTGTAAAAATGCGAGCCGGCGCGATTTTTCCCGCTCGGGAATGGCGCCGGGCATGGACGCGGCAGTCGTGTTGGGCCGCGACGAATAGATGAACGAAAACACCCCGTCGTAACCCACCGTGTCGAGCAAGCCGATTGTCTCGTCGAACTCGGCTTCCGTCTCTCCCGGAAAACCCACGATAATGTCCGACGTGATGCTGATCGGCCTCCGCGCCGCCTTGATCCACGAAATTTTCTCGAGATATTCGTCGCGCGTGTACGTCCGCCGCATCGCGCGCAAAACTCGCGTCGAGCCGGACTGCACCGGCAGATGTACGTGCTCGCAGATTTCCGGAGTGTCGTCGATCGCTTCCACAATCTCGCGAGTGAAATCGTTCGGATGCGACGTGGTAAAGCGCACGCGGCGAATGCCGTCGATAGCCGCGACTGCGCGAAGCAGCGCAACGAAGTTCATCCCTCGCGGTGACGGATCGCGATATGAATTCACAGTTTGCCCAAGCAGCTGAATTTCAGAGTAGCCCGCCTCCGCCAACCGATGCGCCTCGCTCAGCACCGCCTCGCTCGGCCGGCTCCGCTCCGGGCCGCGCGTGCGCGGCACCACGCAGTAGCTGCACGCGTAATCGCAGCCTTCGATGATCGTGAGGTAGGCGCGAATGGGATTATCGCGCCGCGTGATCTCCGTCTCGAACGTTTCGTCCGTGTCGAGATCGAGTCCGGTGACGCGGCGCCCACCGGATTCCAGTTCGTCGATCAACGCCGGAAGCTTGCGATAGCTCGCCGATCCGCAGACCAGCCGCACCCAGGGCGCGCGCTCGAAAATCTCCTCGCCTTCTTGCTGCGCCACGCACCCCAGCACGCCGATGATTTTCTCTTTTTCTCCGCGCCATTCGCCGAGCCGCGAAAATACCTTCTGCGCCGCTTTTTCGCGAATGCTGCAGGTGTTGTAGAGCATCACATCGGCTTGCGCCGCGCTCGATACCGGACGATACCCCCGCGCCAGGAGCACGCCGGCAACTTTTTCGGAATCATGCGCGTTCATCTGGCAGCCGAACGTCTCGATGTAGAACGATTTCCCCGCGGCGCCGTCGGGTGCGGCCGAGGGATTTTCGTGATTCTCGCTGCTGGCCGCGCCGGTGAGCGATTCAAGGGCGATATCGAACGTGTTGCTCATGATCTTGCCCTCAGTGTAGCACATGGCGCAAAAACGCATAAAAAACGCGCCGATACGTCATTACTCTCCGCTCAGGCGGCCCGTCGCCTCGATTTCCATATCCACGTGATCGCTCACCCGCAGGAAGAGCGTGCTGGGGTTCCTAAGCCCCCACTCGACGTACGGGACCGCGAAAGTGGTCCGTGCATGCGCGCTATCGCCCGGGGCCGCGCGGTGGAATGATACAGGCAGAGTCATCGGATGCTTCGTACCGGCGAGTTCGAATATGCCGGTGAGTTGCAACTGCGTCTCTCCGGTTTCTTGAATCGCGCCGCTAACGTGTTCGGCCGTGAAAATGATCTCCGGGTACATCGCGCTCTCAAGCACTTCCTTATGCATCTTGTGGTCGCGCGACTTATTTCCGGTCTCGGCGCTGGTCGCATCAACGACCACTTCTCCGCTCGCGTTGCCTGTCGCCGGATCGAAATGAATTTCGCCCCGCTTCAGCTGCATGGTTCCATGGACGGCGTGCAGGGTCGCACCCAGCGTGAAACGGATTCGCGTCGCAGACGGATCGAACGAAAATACCGCCTGCTGCGCGCCAACAGGGGGCGAGAGTATGCACAGGAGAGCGGCCGCGCCCAGAAGCATTCGCAATCGTATCGTCACGATCGATCCCAGCCTGCGCCCATCAGCCTGGCTCGTACAACCGGCAACCGACCCTCGCAACCGCGCGAATTCGCGCGTCGTCAGTCGCGGTCTTCGATGCAGGCCCTTTGCATGTCAGCATGCGTCCACTACCATCGCAGCAACACCAGCTCCGAGCAGAATCCCGGGCCCATCGCCGCCAGAATGCTCAGCGTTCCGGGCTCCGGCCGGCGATGCTTGTAAACATCTTCGAGAACCAGCAGCACCGAGGTCGACGAAAGATTGCCGACTTTCCGCAAGCATTCCCACGATGCTTCCAGGTCTTTCTTTGCCAGTCCCAGCGCTTCTGCCGTGGCCTCCAGCACTTTCGGTCCGCCCGTGTGCATCACCCAACTCTTCACGTCTCGGCGGCTCAGATTCTGCGCCGCCAGGAATTCGTCCACGTCCTCTCCCAAGTGCCGCAGAATGGTTTCCGGCACGTCGGGCGAAAGCACGATACGAAAACCCTTCTCCGAAATGTCCCATCCCATCGTCCGCTCGGTATTCGGGTAAAAGACCGATTTCGTGGCCAAGATCTCCGGACCCTCCGCCTCCACTTTATCGCCCACCACAATTGTTGCGGCCGCACCATCTCCAAAAAGCAGCGCGGAGATCAAATGCGCCATGGAGAGGTCGTCGCGCTGCAACGTAAGCGAACAGAGCTCGACGGAAAGCAGCGCCGCTGCCTGATCCGGGTAGG
>JAGWRH010000257.1 GCA_028876695.1 Acidobacteriota bacterium
CGTGGAGCGGACGATAATTTTATAAAGGGCGGAGCGGTGGAACTGCAGGGGGTGCGCGAGGGGATTTTTTTCAACCGCGGCTCCCAATACAAGCAAATCGGCCCCATGTGCTTCGCAGGCTTGCGGAATCTTGTCGCCGTGCAGACCTTGTTCCGCCACGCAAATCGGCTCGCAGCGCAGGTCCACTCCGAAGGGAACCAAGTCGCGAAGGGTCCGAATCATGATGCGCGAATCGCCGCCTTCCTCGATGCAATTGAGCAGAATCAGTAGCGCGCGGTGTTCGCGGCATAGCGAAACTGCGTAAGGCGCTGCAGCCAGGGATTCGGGGCTGAAATCGGTCGCATACAGGATGCGGCTTAGCTCGGCGGCGGAGCGGGAGTCCGTTATCGCGCGAGGGCCCACGGTTAGAACCGGGCACGTAGCTTTGCGAAAAATCGATTCGGCGACCGATCCCAGGACGGCCTTTTCGATGCCGGTTCGGCCATGCGTGCCGATTACGAGAAGTTCGATTTGCTTGGCGGAAATGACCTGGCTCAACACCTCAAGTACCTGACCGTGGCGAAACTCGATCTCGTGCGGCACAGCCTTGAGCTGTCTCTCGAGCCGTTGCCTCGCGTCTAACCGAAACCGCTCCTCCTGTTCCTCCAATTGTGGCCACGTAGACACTGGCGCGTATGGGTACTCGGCCGGTCCGATGGCGTGTACGACGTACAACGTCGCCTGGTATCGCCGGGCGATCTCCAGCGCGTACGGCAGAGCTTTCTCGGCGGCCGAAGAGAGGTCTGTGGCAAAGAGGATCCTGCGGAACCCGCACCGGGCGACGTCGCGCTGCTGGAGATCGAGTCGCTTCGGCTGAGCTGCCGCGCCATATCCCGGTTGGCCTTGCCTCGACATCCTTTCCTCATGCCAAGCCTGCGAGACATTCACTCGATGCACCACCGTTCGCTAGGTATCTTTTCTATGCCTGGAGGCCGAGCGGTGGAATGACGAAGGTCACACGAATACGTGACCTGTGCTACATAATTGGGTGCTATTGGATTGCCGCTGGATTTAATTCACCAGCACTTGCGGGGCGATCGGTTCGACTTGAGGCTTTGGGCGAGATCCGGCCGCGGCTTCCGCAACCTTGCTGATGAGATCCTCGCGCGAGAAAGGTTTTTGCAGGAACGAGCCGCCGTCGAGGAATCCACCGTCGCCTTCCGCGTAATCGAGATATCCGGACATATAAACAACTTTGAGACTCGGACGCAGGCGCTTCAATTTCTCGGCGAGCTCCGGGCCGCGCATGCCGGGCATGACGATATCGGTGAGCAGGATGTGGATCGAAGTCATGGACGACCTGGCGATCGCCAACGCTTCATTGGAATCCTGGGCTTTGAGCACGGAATAACCCGCTGATTGCAGGAATTCTCCGGCTAAATTGCACACAGCGGATTCGTCTTCGACAATCAACACGGTCTCGCGGCCACCGACCACAGCCGCCGGCTCTTGCACCGGCATTGGATTGTCAATCTGTGCTTCTACGCGCGGTAGGTAGATTTCGAATGTCGAGCCTTTGCCGAGTTCGGAATCGACCCAGATATAGCCGCCGCTTTGTTTGACGACGCCGTACACCGTGGCGAGACCGAGGCCAGTCCCTTTTCCGGGTTCCTTTGTGGTGAAGAAGGGCTCAAAGATGCGGGCTTTGGTTTCGGCGCCCATGCCCTGGCCGGTATCGGAGATCGTGAGCAGGACGTATTCGCCAGCGGGTATCGACGGCCGCGCCTGCGCCATGCCATTCTCCATCGTGACGTTGCCGGTTTCAATGGTGAGCATTCCGCCGCGCGGCATGGCGTCGCACGCGTTCACGGTCAGATTCAGCACCACCTGCTCGAGTTGGCACGGATCGGCTTTCACGTGGCCGAGGGTGCCGCTGGGCTCGAAGGAAAACGTGATGTCCTCGCGAATCAAACGCGTGAGCATCTTGCCCATGTCGGCGACGAGCGCATTGAGGTCCACGATCTTCGGTTCGAGAACTTGCATGCGGCTGAAGGCCAGAAGCTGGCGCGTGAGGGCGCTCGCGCGATCAATCGCTTGTCCGATCTGCTGGCCGTGGCGATAGCCGGAATCCGAGGGCTGCAATGCGGCGAAGATCAAGTCGCTGTAACCTTTGATGATGGTGAGAAGATTGTTGAAGTCGTGGGCGACTCCGCCGGCGAGTCGGCCCAGGGCTTCCATTCGCTGCGACTGCCGGAGTTGCGCTTCGAGCTGCTGGCGCTTGGCCTCGTTGCCTTTCAGCACGCGCCGCATCCTGTCGAACGCCCGGGTTACCTGCGCCACCTCGTCGCAGCCTCTCGCTCGAAGCGGATACGTGTAATCGTCACGTTCGAGCGCCGCGACGCCATCCGCTAAGCGCGCCAGCGGGTGCGTGAATGCGCCCGAAATCATGACAGCCAGGGCCGCGCCGACCAGAATAGCCATGAGACCGAGTCCCAGCAGCAGGTGATTCATATGCGCAAGGAACGCCGCGGTGCTTCCGTACGATTCGAGAATCACAAGGCTCACGGGAGGTTCGGCGCCCTGCGTAATCCGGACGCTTTCGGCCCAGAACGGTTGCCCATCAATCTTCACTCGCTTCGAGGCGTTGTAGCTACTGATCTGGCGCGAGAGCTGGAGCTCTTGCAATGGATAGAGGGTGCTTGCGACAACCTGATCGGCGCAACGAAACACAACTTCCGTCGAAGAGATTCCGCGGAGGTCGGCGGCCTCGTGCGCGTCGATTTCATGCCCGACGACGACGGTTCCGATGGACCCGCCGCTCGGCGTCATACCCGTGTACATCGATTGCAGCGCGATCTGATACAGGTGGCCCTCGCCATACCACCATCCAGCCGTGACGCCTCGCGACTTCATCTGGCGCAACTGCTCTTCCGCCGCAGCCAAGGGAAATCCCGGGTCGGTGGTCCGCAACGCCAGAACCTTGCCCTTGCGATTGGCGAGCGCGAAAAGATTAAAGTCCTCGGACTGCCACGGATCCTCGCTCGAGTCTTCGATCGCTGAGGGATCCCCGTTGCGCATTTCGGCGAGCGCCGCGAGCAGGTCAGCTTTGTGGGAGAGCGCGACCTGTTGCTGACGTTCCACAAACCGGAACGTGCGGACCGCGGTCTGCGCGTTTTCCTCGATTTCCTGCTGCATGTGCGCCTTGGCGGTGTGGCGCACCACGAGGAGCGCGGCGCATGTTAACCCGGCCGTTACAACCAAAAGCGATAGTAAAAACTTCGTTCGCAGACGCATTTCGGAAAGATCCGGCGGCTGGGGGACGCGATGGTACTCCAGCTGCCTTTTGCCAGGCTATAGAAAAACTCCGTTTTGAAACATAGATCGAGAGTACTGGGGGGAAAAACCGGGAGTGCCACATAGAACGAACGTTGATGGCCGAAAAGTGGCGCAATTCAGGTCACAGTTTTTGTCAAGCATTCAGATCCACCGAAACGATCTCGGCCTTCGAAACCGCCCACTGGCCGGCGGAGTTCGTGTATTCCGTCTCCAGAATTCGGCGCTCGGTGCGGCGGATAAACCCATCGCCTTGCGCGTGCGCCATCTGCGCGAGCGTGGAATCTTGGGGAATCGCTCGCTCGAAGCTGACAATGCAATGGAATCGTCCGCGAGCCGTACGGCCACCTGCTGCGATTTGAATCGCGCCGGGCTGCTGCGTGTGGTCCGGTGCAATGCTGCGGACGATTTCGCCGGAGGCGACTACGCCACCCCTCGGGAGCAGCCTCGCAACGAACTGGCTCTCCCCGGTGCTGATCTGGCGCAGCCAGTAGTGATGCAATTCGCGGATTGCGGCCTCATTTTTGAGTTTCGCGAGCTCCGACTTGAAATCATCGTTCGCGATAACCGCGGCCGGCGCCATGCCGGCAAGCGGCAGCGCCAGCATCGCGCTGCTTTTCAAAAAGGACCGTCGCGTGGATGGGCGCTTGTTGGTCATGCGGTTCCTCCCGCCGATTTCACCTGGTAGAAGCGCCTCACGTCCAAGTGCCCGGCAAGCCGTTCGTGGGCGCCCATGGCGTTCATGTTGAGTCCGTTCGCGCCGCAGTTATAGCCGATGCCCACATCGCGCATCGTGTGCAGATTCACCAGGATCGTTCCGAGCGTGCCATTGCAGGCTTCTTCCAGCCAATAGATGAAGTAAATGCCGTCGCGAATCTTCACGTACGACGCAGGACCGCTCCATTCAAGCCCGCCGGAATCGGATCCAGTGAAAATGATCCAGGAGAGCGAATAGGGAGTCGTATAGAGGTGCTGTGAAGTTAGTCCCGGAGCGTAGTTCTGGCTTACGGAGCGCCCCACCATCTCATCGGTGAGCGCGTGCCGGCGATATTGGGGCGGAATCAAACCTTCCATATCAATCACGCCGAAGTGAATCTTCACTCCCGCTTCGTTTGCGAAATACGGAGTGTTCAAATACCCGTTAAAGCAGGTCACCAAACCTTCGTGAAAATCCGCAACGATGCAGTGGCCATCATGATGGGGCTCGCCTTCGAGCAGGTGGCCGAACAGAATCACGCCGGGTGACGATTCGAACGCCTGATAACGCGCCTTGACCCAATCGTTGCGCCCTTCTTTTCGCCAGCGAAGTGTTCCGGCGTCGTCGAACCGGTATTCCATGGATGGCACGGTGTCGTAGCGAAGCGTCAGAGTCTTGCCTGCGAGCCAGTCGGTATTCGGTCCGAGATTTCCCGCCATCGATGCCGCCGGAGCGTTTGCGCCCGGCGAAATGCCGCGCGGCGCGAATGCAGAGGTATGTTTCGCGCAAACGGCATTAACTTCCTCAGGCGTCATCTTGGCCATCGTTTTGAACGGTCGGTACACTCGGCGCGCGCCCTTGGCCGCCGTTTGTCCTGGAGCGGCAGCGGGAATCGGATCGCCGCTCTCATCGCCGAATTTTTCAAATTGTGCGAGCTGTCCCAGCCACTCGCCTTTACCGTGAAAAACGTAGTATTCGAGCGCATCCGTCGCGTCAAAGCCCAGTCGCACTCCGGATTGCTCGATGCGATTCAAATCCATCACATATGCAGTGAACGTGCCGGAGAACTCGCATTCCGTGCGTGTGTAGATGTAGCGATTCTCGTCGATCTTGATGTAGTCGGAGGGCCCGCAGAAGCCGAGCTCACCGCCCAGACGTGACAGTTCCACGAAATTCGAATACGCTGCCGAAGGGTAGAACTCCAGCGTCTCCGCGCCATCGTCTTGCTTCCAGTAGAATGCTTTTCCTTCCACGCGGTTCGTCGGAACGTGTCGCGAGGTCGGTGGCTGCTGACCGGATGCCTCCACGTAGCCGTGATAGATTTCGCGTTGCACCTCGCGATTATCCTCGTACCCGCAAAACCAGAGATCGAAGACGGTGGCTAGGCTGGTCTTTTGATCGACAACGACGGCGTATCCGCGCACTGTGTCTGGAATCATGTGCGAGAAGAAGACGATATTATCCAGTGCGAGCGCGCCGTAGCCCGCCTGGATGGCGCTGCCGCCGTTTTCAGCCAGAGAGAGCCGATTGTTTCCAAGGAACGTGTAAGCGAGCGACGGTCCTTTGTCTGTGACGATCCGGATCGATTTGCGGGCAAGGACGCCGGATAGCGGGGAGGCGCTCGACGGCCCGTCCACGGCCGCCGGATTCAGCTTGTCTGTGATAAATCGCTCCGAAAGTTTGGTGTACCGAATGCGATGCATCTGCTCTTTCGGATAAGGCGTCCCCTGCATGTGTGCCCTCCAGATGGCGTTACGAGTTCAACCGCGATGAATGCCTTGTGCGATGGCGCGCCAAGGCAGCGGCCGGATGCTATCCTTGAAATCAACTATTTTCAAGGTTCGATAGACGGTCCGCTGCGCCGTTGAGTTTCGGCTCTGTCTATGCGGGAAACCCGCGAACGATCGAAATGAATGGTGCAAATCCGGGAATTCTGATTTCCGATATCTCTCCGTCCGCATGGTTGCGTTGAACGCATCGCGATTCCGCTTCTCACCAGCGCGGACTTCAACGTCGAGCTGAACGGCTCGGAAACGCTGCTCCCAATATTCAGAATCGCGCCGGGCGGAAACCGCGCTTCCGGCGCCAGCCTGGAATCGTCCGTCAAGGCGCCGCCTCAATCCTTTGGTGCGACGTCGCGTGACTTGATCAGCCACTGCCCGTTTGCGCGCTCCAGTTCGTCAACTTCGCGCCCGACGCCCACGACGGTCGGAGGTGTATTGCCCGTGCGCGCTGAGAATTCCAGCCAGTAGCCTTCCATGTGGGCATGATCCCGGTCGGGAAAATCAAGATAGCCATTGAGGTGAATCACGTACGCAGGCTTCTTCATCTGTCTCTTGGCTTCAGCCTCGGCCTGGCGGTGCTTCAAATCCGCGAACATCTTCTCGATCGCCTCGCGTCCCTTGAAATCACCTGTCCCGTCGACAAACTGTCCGTCCGGCGCATACAGCGCCGCATAAGTATCCGGTTTCTGCCCCTCCAGAGCGCGGCTGTAACGCCACATCAGCTTATCGATCTGCGCGCGGTCTTCGGCACGAGACGGGGAATCGCTCCTCGACGCTGCGGCTCCATAGCCGAGCAATCCGACGAACAAAAGCACGACCGTGCTGGTTATCATTTGTTTTAACATCTGCTCATCTCCTCGTTCATCTGAACTCGCTGATGGACAATACGGGTGACCCACGTTGGCTCAGATTATTGGCCTCGCCGATGCTCCTCAATCTTTGGTCGTTCCGCCGGCGCGAACCTTACCCTTCTTTAATGTCTCGATCTGAATTTGTTGATAAAGTGTCGCTGCCCGATGTTGCGAACCTTCAGTGCCGTGGCTGATGATGCTTCTTCGCGGCTGCGGTCGGATTATATGGGCTAGCCTCAGTACGCGAATGCAATTTCTTAGTGGATAGCATGTTCGGCCAATCCGGAGGCAGGTTTTATGGCGATCGCGACAGTGAATCCCGCAACGGGACAGCTAATCAAGAGCTTCGACGCGCTTTCGGACTCTCAAATCGACGAAAAGATTCGACGCGCAGCGGAGGTATTTCCCAAATTCCGTGAACTCGGATTCGCAAATCGGGCGCAGATGATGCGGAATGCTGCCGACATTCTGGAGTCGGAGAAAAACAGTATCGCGCGCTTGATGACTACGGAAATGGGAAAGACTCTTCGATCTGCGGTTGACGAAGCGGCGAAATGCGCGTGGGTGTGCCGGCACTACGCCGATTGTGCTGCGCCCTTTCTCGCGGACGAAATCATTCAGACGAATGCCAGCCGAAGCTATGTGCGATATCAGCCGTTGGGAGTCATTTTAGTCGTGATGCCCTGGAATTTCCCGTTCTGGCAGGCTTTCCGCTTCATTGCTCCCGGACTGATGGCCGGTAACGTGGGCCTGCTCAAACACGCGTCGAACGTTCC
>JAGWRH010000258.1 GCA_028876695.1 Acidobacteriota bacterium
AAGCGCGAAATGGAAATTCGGATGCAACACATGGCGCTGCGCTCGCAGTCTCACGCGCAACCGGGCTCGGCGACCCAGCGCCGGTGAGCAACGAACGACAAGGAGCAAAAATATGTGCGATCGAGATCATTCCGCTGAGGATCAGGAGCGGTACCAGGCGCAAGGTCTAATCACGCGAAAGCAGTTCGGGATCCTGCTGGCGGCCGGCGTCGCCATGCTGCTGCCTAAAGTGGCGAACGCCGTGGGCGTCGCCGAATCGGACGTAAGCGTGACGACGCCGGACGGCACTGCGGACTGCTACTTCGTCCATCCATCTACCGGCGCCGCGCCCGGCGTGCTGATGTGGCCCGATATCTTCGGCCTGCGGCCGGCATTCCGCCAGATGGGTCACCGCCTCGCCGAATCGGGCTATTCGGTGCTGGTGGTGAATCCGTTCTACCGGACCCGGAAAGCTCCCACCTCTCCTCAGGGCGCGGCCACTCCGATCCAGCAGTTGCTGCCGCTCGCGCGAACCCTGAACGAGACCACGCAGGTCACCGACGCGAAGGCATTTGTCGGATGGCTCGACCAACAGCCCTCGGTTGCCAGGAGTCGCAAGATCGGGACGCAGGGTTATTGCATGGGAGGGCCGATGGCCTTTCGTACCGCTTTTGCCGTGCCGGACCGCGTCGGAGCCGTGGCCTCTTTCCACGGCGGCAATGGCTTGGTGACCACTATGCCGGATAGTCCGCATCTTCAGGCCGCGATGTCCCACGCGCAGTTCCTGATCGCAATTGCGCAAAATGACGACAAGCAGGCCTCCACCGAAAAGACCGTGATGAAGGAAACCTTCGCCAAGGCGGATCTGCCCGCGGAAATCGAAGTGTACGCAGCCATGCATGGCTGGTGTCCGCCGGATTCGGGGGTTTACAACGAGCCGCTCGCCGAAAAGGCATGGAGCCGCTTGCTGGCACTCTACGGCAAGGCTCTCGCGTAACCTGTCTCGGGTTTCCGGGTTTTCTGTCGGTCTCGAGTTCCGCTCCCAGCTCGCCCTCAGCACAAACCGCTCGGGCGTACGGCGTTCCGGATTCCTGGGTTGGAAGGGCCTGTGGGCATCCGACGCGCTTGCGCGTTCGGGTGGCTGCGTAGGATGCGAATTTTCTCCGCCGTCCGTTGAATCTCTTCGCCGCTTGGTTCTCCAAGCAAACTTCGATTCCTGCCCGCTTGTCGCTCAATCCATGCTACCGTTTCTTGTTTTTCTTGCCCGCTCAGAAGCTGCTGAGGGCGGGCAAGGCGAATTCGAAACCTGCATCGGCGGCACACGCTTCTCGTGTGTCTCCGAACGAACGGGGAGAAAGGTCTCTACATTGACGGCGGATAACATGAACCGCACTTCGGCCCTCGCGCTCCGCGACAATCCACTGCCATTCCACTCGCAAGCGCTCCCATGGTGCACTTCGGAATCTCGGTTTGGGATGCCCAAAGCTTTTACTGCTTTATCGCCGCTAAACGATACACCCTATCGAATAGAAACACGCGCAAGTCATAGAAAACAAACGATCGGACGTTCTTCTAACCGATACTTCCCGGTGCAAGGTTTCGGTACTCTTCCGCATCTGGTTTTTGCTGCTCCCGGGGCTCCCGGCGTGCCGGTTCGTGGAGTCTCAAAACGCTTGCGTTTTGGGATGCAGGCGCGCTGGGACGCAACTTTCGCGCGAGCAGGCTCCGCCGTTGCCGCAGACGGCACTTGTCCCCTCCGGCGTGGTACAGTAGAGTTCTCCCCGCACTTAAAGGCCGCAGGATGAAGGTTTCGCTGCTCGATCTACAGTCGGAGTACGCCGAATTGCGCGACGAGGTGCTCCCCGCGCTCGATCGCGTGGGGCAGAAAGCCAATTATGTGCTGGGCCCGGAAGTGGAGACCTTCGAGCGCGAATTTGCGGACTATTGCGGCGCGAAACATTGCGTGGCCATGAGCAATGGCACGGCGGCGCTGCACGTCGGTTTGCTCGCCCTGGGCGTGCAGGCCGACGACGAAGTGATCACCACGCCGAATACATTCCTCGCCACCGCCGAAGCCATTACCTACTGCGGGGCCGTGCCGGTGTTCGTCGATATCGATCCGGCTACCGCCAATCTCGACCCCAAGCTCATTGAGCGCGCCATCACGCCGCGGACTCGCGCCATCCTGCCCGTGCATCTCTACGGGCGCCCCGCCGACATGCAGCCGATCCTCGAAATCGCCGCGCGCCATGACTTGCGCGTCCTCGAAGACGCGGCGCAGGCCCATGGCGCGCGCTACCGCGGAAAGCGCGTCGGCGGAATTGGCGACGCAGGAGTCTTCAGCTTTTATCCCACGAAAAATCTGGCGGCGTTTGGAGAGGGCGGCGCGCTCACCACCAACGACGACCGCGCGGCAAAATTCGCGCGCGCCGCGCGCAATCATGGCCAGACCGCGCGCTACGAACATGAATTTGTCGGCTACAACTATCGCATGCAGGGATTTCAAGGCGCCGT
>JAGWRH010000259.1 GCA_028876695.1 Acidobacteriota bacterium
AACCGTCGCGCCGCCGCCTTCCGGTTTCACATCCTCGACGGCCGCTTCCAGCTCCACGCGGACCCCGCGCTTCTTGAATGCCTTGAGTAGTTCCGCGGAGATATCATCGTCTTCGAGCGGCACCATTTTCGGCAGCACCTCCAGCAAGGTCACATCCGAGCCGAAGGTCTTAAATATCGACGCAAACTCCACGCCGACCGCGCCGCATCCCACCACCACCATCGACTTGGGAATCGACTGCAGCGCCAGAATCTCGCGATTTGTCAGCACCTTTTGCCCATCAATTTTCAGCCCCGGTAGCGACCGCGCTTCGGACCCCGTCGCCAGCATCGTGTACGTGGTCTCGATTTCCATCGTTTTGCCGTCTTTTTCCACCGTCACGCGTCCCGGCCCGGCCACGCGTCCCCATCCTTGGATCGATTCCACCTTATTTTTCTTGAATAGCGCCGCGATGCCGCCCGCGTGTTTCTTCACGATGCGATCTTTGCGCGCCAGCATCGCCGGCCAGTTCACCTTCACGTCTTTCACTTCAAAACCGAATTCTTCGGCGCGCAGGAAATTGTCGTAGAGATCGGCGTGATGGAGAAACACTTTCGTGGGGATGCAACCTACGTGCAGGCATGTGCCGCCGAGGAATGGGTCCTTTTCCACCACTGCCGTCTTGAGTCCCCACTGTCCGGCTCGAATCGCGGCGACGTATCCGCCTGGACCGCTGCCGATGATCACCAGATCATATTTCGCCAATCGCTTTCCCCTTTGTCGATCTGTGGCGTTCCGCGACCCGCGGTGGCCCTGGGTATGCCAACAACGGTGACACTTCCAGCCGCGCGGCCAAAAGATTCTAGCAGTCGCGCAAATCCCTCGCAACCAACCGCCCTAACTCGTATTGAAGAGCCGAAACCAGCCGAGACGACGTCGCTCAGCAGCCATGCTTCAAGATGAGGACTCGTAGTAACTACCGAGCTGCTAGTCGCCCCATAGGCGCCAAGCCCGGCTCACATGACAAACTTGTATCCCACTCCTCGCACCGTTAACACGTGGCGCGGCTTCGCCGGATCGTCTTCCAGATACCGCCGCAGCCGCACGATGAAATTGTCGATCGCCCGCGTGTCCGTATCCTCCCGCAAATCCCACACGTCCTCGAGAATCGATTTGCGCGAGACGACGCGGCCCGCGTTGCGAATCAAATGGCGCAATAGTTTGGCTTCCATGAGTGTGAGCTGAACGGTCTCCTCGCCGGATCGCAGCTCGAGCGTATCGAAATCCAGCGTCTTCCCATTGAACGCATAAACCTCGCCCGCGGTCGCTGCCATCGACGATCTCGCCGTAGGCGCCGCTTGTTTTCCTCCCACCGTGGCCGATGCCGTCGCCTTCACCGCACCGGCCGACCACGCGCTCCTGCGCAGCAGCCCCTGTAGCCGCGCCAGAAAAATCTGCAGGTCAAAAGGCTTCGCGAGGTAGTCGTCGGCCCCCGAGGCAAAGCCTTCCAACACGTCTTCGGGACGGCCGCGCGCCGTCAGAATCAGCACCGGCACGAAATTCTTCGCCTTTCGCAAAGCCGACGCCACCTCGAAGCCGTCGATGCCCGGAAGCATCACGTCGAGCACCACCGCGTCAAAATGTTCGTGTTCCTTCAGCAGGCGGCGCATCGCCGTTTCGCCGTCGCCGCAAAGATCGGCGGTGTGTCCTTCCGCTTCGAGGTTAAAGCACAGACCCTCTGCCAGATGCTTTTCGTCCTCGATCACCAAGATGCGGCTCATGAGCCGGCCCTCGGAAGCTCGAACGTAACCGTCGTTCCGGGAATGCTGCCGCCGCTCTCCGCGAAAACGCGCCCGCCGTGCGCGCGCGCGATCGATTTCACGATAAATAACCCCAGCCCGGTCCCTTTCGTCTGCGAAAATGGCCGCCCACGGACGCGATAAAACCGTTTGAAGATGCGCTTCAGCTCGTGCGCGGGAATTCCGATCCCGCGGTCGCGAACTCGCAGAGCGATTCGATTGGAGGGCAATGCTTCGATTTGCACGGCCACATTCACCTGTTCGCCGGAATATTTGATCGCGTTCTCGAGAATGTTTTCGACGGCCGTGCGCAATTCTTCGGGATCGCCGTGTACCTTTATCGGAGCGCCGTCCCCCTCCGCGAGTCCTGATCCATCACGCCAATAAAGCGCGCTCGGCGGCAGATGGTGGCGCGTCAGCGCCCAATCCATGCATTCGCTCACCAGCCCGCGAAATTCAAACTCGACAGGATGGCGCTTCGCCTTCGCCATCCGCACCTGGCCCGCTTTCAGCACCTGCTCAACCGTTCCGAGCAGCCGGTCCGTGTCTTCGAGCATCAGCCCGTAAAACTGCTGCCGCTGCGCCGGCTCCAGCTCGCGCCGTTGCAGCGTTTCCAGGTACAGACGGATCGACGCGATCGGCGTCTTCAGTTCGTGCGTCACGGCGTTGATGAAGCTGTCGTGCTGCTCGTTACGCCGAATTTCGCGGATCAGAAAGATCGTATTGAGCACCAACCCGGCGATGATCAGCAGGAAGAAAACGACCCCGGAAAATAGCAGCACCGCATCGCGCCAGTTCCGCAAAATCCAGCTGATGTTGAGCGCCACTGCCGCGGTAATCGACGCGACGCCCAGAATGAGGAAGGAGATGATCGTCTTGCGACGGCTGATGACGCGCATGGCTCGATGCGTCTTATTGTACAGCCAGTTTTAAGGCGGGAACGAACGGGGTGCTCACGGCGCACGGTTGGTTGGCCATGCAGTCGTTGCTGCTTAGCCCTTTCGTTTAGCGTACTTAGGTGTTCTTACGGCCTTCCCGGCACGCCGAGGTTGTGCGCGCCCGAAAAAACGTACATCGCCGTGCCACCCGTTTGCGGCAGCCACCACATTTTCCGCAATGCCGGATTCTCGCTGCGCTGCATCCGCCGGGCAGCATAATCAAGCGCCAGCGGCGCGATCTGAATCACTGCGTAGATGCCCGGCGAACCGGCAAACGGCCGTATCAGCGGATCAGCTTCCACGGCTCCCCGCGCGACCGCCTGCCGCGTCGTGTAAGCGTCGAAAGCGGCCGCGCCATGTTCGGCAACAGCCAGTGCGATCCACTTCGTTCGCGACGGCGCTTCGTCCCGTCGGACGACTTTGATTTTCCCGAGCTTCGGCGATTCCAGCCGCAACGTGTCCAGCGCCTGCGATTCCTGTGCCGAGGGCGTGGCTGGCATGGGAGCCGCGGGCAACGCGGCTGCCGTTAAAGGTAAACCGTTTGCCGCTGAGGGCCACGCGTTTTCCGCTGCTGCTCGGGCGGCATTGGCCGTACCGGCGGCCATCGCCACGCTCGGTACTGCGAACAGAAAACCCGTAAGCAACAGTCCCATGCACCCTTTGCGTCCAATTCCTCGGAATCGCATTGCGGTATCCCTCAGTCTTTAGGTCGTCCGCGGTCCCGCCTACATTCGCGTCTGTGCTGTTGCAAAGCACGTGACCATCCGCTTCGAACGAACTCATCCTATCGTGCGCTCGCATCCTCTACGATGAACCGTTGCTCTCAAATCAGTTGGTACGCCTGATTGGGACTAAGGTTTTCGCCGCGTGATACTGGGATGGTACGGAGGAACTACTCACGGATGTCACCAGTTGGCCGAAATAGGCAAGGTCAGCCGCCGCGCATCTTGCTCAAATACAACGCGCAGCCGTGCTTTAGAATGGACGCCCGATGCTTAAGCCGCCCGAGCTCGATCGCTTAAGCGTGGTTCTGGTGTCCACGCGCAATCCCCTCAACATAGGCGCCGCCGCCAGGGCCATGAGCAATTTCGGGTTTCCAAGGCTTCAAGTCGTGAGTCCTTACGAGTCCGCTTTCCGCGAAGCGCGCTCAGCCGTCGGCGCGGCAGCCGTGCTCGCGAGCGCCGCGCAACACGATTCCGTCGCGTCCGCCGTGGCCCATTGCTCCCTGGTCGTAGGCACCACGGCCGTGCGCACTCGCAACCTCCGCCATCCGCTGCGCCGGCTCGAGGATGGTGCCCGTCTGATCCGCGGACGTCTGCGCACCAGCCGCGTGGCTCTGCTTTTTGGCTCGGAAAAGTTCGGCTTATCGAACGACGATCTCAGTCACTGTCACTGGCTCTTGCGCATTCCCACGAGCGAGGAAAACATCTCGATGAATCTCGGTCAGGCGGTGGCGGTCTGCCTGTATGAACTCATCCGCGATTCCAAAGCTCCGGCCGCGGCCGGGAAAACGCCCCTGGCAGCAGCCGCCGAAATCGAGCGCATCACCCAAATGCTCGCCGAAGCGCTCCGCGAAAGCGGCTTTCTCGATCGCCGCCTCGTCGGAGATTCCGCCCAGCGCATCCGCCGCCTGGTACGCCGCCTCAACTTGCCGCGGCAGGATGCCGTCATGTGGCTCGGCATTTTCCGTCAAATCGTCTGGAGTTTGCGCCACCCTGAGCGTCAACCGCCGCCAGGCAATTAACCGTGTCACGAACCGTGTTCAGATTGTGAGTGAAATCCCGTTCGCTTAGCACGAATTCCCGGCTAGCTCATCGAGCCAGCAACTGAGCAGTTGTGCCTGCTCCGGCGCTGTCCCCATGAAAAGCAGCGCCATTCCGTCGCTGACGTCCGGGATGTTCTGAATCACCTTGGCCCAGGTTTCGAACGCCGTATTGCCCTTCTGGATGCGAACCTGCACCACCGCGCTGGGCTGGAACCGCCTGGGCGCCTTCAAAAAGCACCCTTTCTTGCTGATCACCGTCACCTGCCCCGCCGCCTTGGTCTTGGCAGCGGGATCGCGAGCTTCCGCCGGCGCGCCGAGCGCGTATCGCGGAAATTCCCGGCGCTCAGGTTTCCTCGGTTGTTCGCCCTTCCGTGGACGTGCCGCCGCGAGGTTCTTCATGGCTCTCCCTGTGGATCATAACTTTTCCTGCACGTAAGTATGAACGAGAAATAACCACTGCTGAGAAAAAACCATGTTTACTTCTTGGCCGCACGAACGCGTCGATTCACGCAATCGAATTGCCAGATTTTATGGCTCCCGTTCTAGGCGTGTCCGATCTTTCAACCACTTGGGATAGTACTGCGATAATCGGGCCAGCCGAATTGGCGCGGTCAGTGCTTGTCCCTTATTCCTAAACGCGTTATTTTCGCTGCGCCTTTGCGCCTGCGCCTGGGAATTGGCTCATGGAGAAAGTGGTCGTGCCGATTCGAAAATCCAGCTGCTGCAAGTCGGCGGCAGTCGCCGCCATTTTGATTTCTGAACTCATCTGCGTTCAGCCCGCCATTGCGCAGTCAACAGCAGTGAGTGCCGCGCGTCTCCGGCCGCCCATTGACATTACCGCCGAGCAGGATCACCAGCGCACCATGAAACTTTTACATATCTCCGCGCTGCGTCCCGCTCCCGTCGCCGACGCGAAAGCGCCCAATCACGCCAACTACGACGAATCCAAAGCCGACGCCTACTCCAATTATCCCGATCCTCTCGTCCTCAACAACGGCCGCAAAGTCACTTCCGCGAAAATCTGGTGGACCCAGCGCCGCCCACAAATCGTCGAAGCCTTTGACCGTGAAATCTACGGCCGCGTCCCGAGGCATACGCCGAGCGTGGCTTGGGACGTTACCGCCATAAAGCACGACACCGGCGGCGGCATTCCCGCCGTTACGCGCGAGCTAATTGGCCGCGTCAATAACTCGTCCTATCCCCTTGTTACTGTCAATATTCGAGCCAGCCTCACCATTCCCGCGCGCGCGACCCAACCCGTCCCGGTAATCATCGATTTTGGCGTCGATCCCGCCATCATGCAGCGCATTCTGGCGATGCTTGCCAAGCGCGGCGAAAAGCTTCCTCCGATGCCGGCCGGTCCCTCGTGGCAGCAACAGGTTCTTTCCCGCGGCTGGGGCTACGCCATCCTCATTCCCACCAGCTATCAGGACGACACCGGCGCCGGGCTCACCAAAGGCATCATCGGTCTCTGCAACAAGGGCCAGCCCCGTTCTCTCGACGACTGGGGCGCTCTGCGCGCCTGGGCCTGGGGTGCCAGCCGTCTGCTCGACTATTTCGAAACCATTCCGCAGGTTGACGCCCGGCACGTCGGCATCGAAGGGCTCTCCCGGTACGGCAAAGCCGCGCTCGTCACCATGGCCTTCGACCAGCGCTTCGCCATCGGCCTGATCGGTTCTTCCGGAGCCGGCGGCGCAAAGCTTTTCCGCCGCAATTTTGGGGAAAGCGTTGAAGACCTCGCCGCCGCCAATGAGTATCACTGGTTTTGCGGTAATTTTCTGAAGTACGCCGGCCCGCTGAATCCCGGCGATTTGCCGGTCGATGCGCATGAACTCATCGCGCTCGTCGCCCCGCGCCCTCTGTTCATCAGCGAAGGCTCACCGACCGTCGAAGGCGGCTGGCTCGACGATAGAGGCCAATTTCTCGCGGAAGTGTTCGCCGGCCCCGTGTATCGCTTGCTTGGCAGGCGCGATTTGGGCGCTACGGAAATGCCGCCCATCGGTACGGCCTTGATGTCTGGGGATCTCGCCTTCCGCCAGCATCAGTACGGCCACACCGATTTTCCAAATTGGCCTTGGTTTTTAAAATTCGCATCGCTCTATGTGAAGTGAAGCGCCTCGGTCGGGTGAGCCCGCGCGGCCACCCCCTTTCGCCCTTCGCGCGGACCCGTTGTCAACTGCTGCACCTTAACGCCGTTTGGAAGCATTGCCTTTTCTCTCCGGCGGTTGTACGTTGGCGGGCGGCGAAATTCATAGAACGGGATTGCGCTCCGGTACGTCCAATATTCAGTGGCTGCGTTCCGAAGCGGCAACCCGAGTTTGGCGAACCAAACGCTAAGCTAGCGGATCGGGAGGATCGTCATCATGAATAGGCGGCAATTGCTATCGTTGCTGGGCATTTCTCCTGCATTGTTGGCCGGCGCCGGCGTGGATGCCGCGCCCGCAAAATCGCAATCGGACAACGGCACTTCAACCACCGAACGGAAGTTTGTGGCGCTCTCGCCCAAAGGCACGCCCCCGCCCGTTCAGCGTTTCCCCATGGCGCCACCCCTTAGCACCCTCGACGGCAAAACCGTCTATCTCGTCGATACCGGTTTTTTTGGAGCCGATGTTCTGCTCAAGCAAGTGCAGGGCTGGTTCCAGCAAAATATGCCCAGCGTTAAAACCGTCTTTCGGAAAA
>JAGWRH010000260.1 GCA_028876695.1 Acidobacteriota bacterium
CCAAGGGCATGAAGGGCGCCATAGCCAGGGCCGAAGAACTGGTGAAATCCACGCCCAATGGCTACATGCTGCAGCAATTCGATAATCCCGCGAATCCGAAAATCCATTTCGAAACCACCGGCCCCGAAATCTGGAACGACACCGACGGGAAAGCGGACATTCTCATCTCCGGTATCGGCACCGGCGGCACGATCACGGGTGTTTGCCAGTTCATCAAGCCGAAAAAACCATCCTTCAAAGCGATTGCCGTCGAGCCTACCGAAAGCGCCGTGCTTTCCGGCGGCCAGCCGGGGCCGCACAAAATCCAGGGCCTCGGCGCGGGATTCATACCCAAGATTCTGCGCACCGATTACATCGACGAAGTAGTGCAGGTGAACAGCGCGGATTCGATCGAGATGGCTCGCCGGCTGGCGCTCGAGGAAGGGCTGCTGGTCGGAATCTCGTCCGGCGCCGCGGCGCTCGCCGCAGTTCGCGTCGCCCAACGCGCGGAAAATTCCGGGAAGCTGATCGTGACCGTGCTGCCCGATTTCGGCGAGCGCTACCTGACCAGCGTCCTCTTTGATTCTCTGCGCCAGGAAGCGCAGCAGCTTCCGGTCGAGGTCATGGCCTAAGGCCGCGGCCCAAGCGAGGCCAAGTGTTTCGCGGCATGCGAGAAGACATCCGGTCGATCCTGGAGCACGATCCCGCGGCCCGGTCGGTGTTGGAAATCCTGCTGTGCTATTCGGGGCTCCACGCGCTTTGGTTCCATCGCGTGAACCACTGGCTATGGGTTCACGACTTCCGCCTGCTGGCGCGGTGGCTTTCGCAAGTGGCGCGCTGGCTCACCGCGATCGAAATTCATCCGGGCGCTCAGATCGGGCGGCGCTTGTTCATCGATCATGGAATGGGAGTAGTGATCGGCGAGACGAGCATTGTCGGCGACGACGTCACGCTGTATCAGGGCGTCACGCTCGGCGGGACCGGCAAGGAAAAAGGCAAGCGCCATCCAACCATAGGCAACGGCGCGGTGATTGGCGCGGGCGCGCGCGTGCTCGGCAATATCCGGGTGGGCAATAATTCCCGGGTCGGCGCCGGCTCCGTGGTGCTGCGCGACGTGCCCGATAATTCCACCATCGTCGGTGTTCCGGGCCACATCGTCCTGCGCGGAGGCCAGCGCGTGGTGATCATCGACCCGAAACAGATTCACGATCCGCTGTCCGCCGCGCTCGCCGTGGTCGCGTCGCAAGTGAAGGATCTGCGTGAGCGCGTCCGGCGGCTCGAAGGATTGCACGCTCCCGACGGCGCGCCTTCCGCCGATCTGCAAGCGATCACCGATGAGTTGCAGTCGATTATCGAAATCGATTATCAGATCTAGTACCGCGTGGGTTGGAGAAGACGTCTACCGTCATAACTGCTTCGACATGACGATGCTGTAACACTCGACTCCGCGTTTTAACGGTCTGGACGGCCGAAATTCCTCTTGGCCCGTCTCTGCGTAGCCCAGCCGATGATAGAAGGGTAGCAGTTCGCGCCGCAGGCTCAGGACGCTGATGTCCATCGCCGTGCAGCGGCGCTCTCGGCAATGATCCTCCGCCGCTTGTACCATTCGCGCGCCGATGCCTTTTCCCTGATACAGCGGATCGACGACCAGCATCCCGAAATAGCCGCGCACGCCGCGCGTTTCCACGTACACGGACGCAACGAGAAGCTCCTCGGCCGGCGTGCCTACCAGGAAAATTCCAGTTCGCATCATTTCCGCGATGCGATGCGCGTCCGTGCGCGTGCCTTCGATGAACGTCTCGATCGCGAATGCTGCGTTGGTAACCGCGGCGATGGTCGCGGCGTCCGCGCCGGTGGCTGTGCGCACGCGCAGCGCCGATTCCAGCCTTCCGCATTTTTCGCGCGCGCACATCGGCCGGGGATGCAGCCTGTGAACCGTCTCCGGTTCGCCGAACAATTGTACAGGCGCAGGGCCGACGGCGCGCTACTTCCTGCCGAAAACGAGAATGTGGAAGGTGTCGGGAACGACGCGGAAGGGCCGCGTGTGCGGCGGCGCGTTCTGGATACGCTCGACCTTCGCCGTGGCAAGGTAGATATCGTGGGTTTTGGGATCGAGCGACATGGTTCGTGCGCCCATTTCCGTCGGGACGTTTTCGACTACGTGAAATTTCGTCGGCGAATCCTCATGGATTACGGTCAGATCGCCCGTGCCGCCGTTGGAGGCGAAGGCGTAACTCGTCTCAGGATCAAAGCGCGTGGCATCGACGCCTTGCCCGATCGGTTCCGTCGCGATCACCTTGCCGTCATCAGCGTTCATGATGACCATCAGCTTGTTGCGGCAGCCGGAGAAAAGAACGTGATGTTTCGTATCAATCGCGAGCCCGCTGGGAGATTGACCGGGCGCGAGCGGCCACCGATGAGTAATTTTCATCGTGTGCGAATCGATCTCGATCAGCTCGCTGGTCGTTTCGATGTTGGCATAGACGTGCCCGCGCCCGTCCGCCACCGGAAACTCCGGCCCGCCGCCGAGGTCGATGTGCCCGACCACCTTCCCGGTGTTAGCATCGATGACAGTTGAGGATTTCGAATCGCCGTTCATGGTGAAGACGCGCTTGGAGACGGGATCGTACACTTCGCCATCCGCGTCGTTATCGGCCGGCGCGCTGCCGGTCACTTTTAGCGTTTTCAAATTGAAAATCCAAACCTTCGCGGCGCGCCCATCGGTCACGAATCCCTTGTTGAACTCCGGCGCGAGCACGATGCCGTGAATGCCTTCCATTCCGCCGATGCTGGCGACCAGTTTTCCGCTATCGACGTTCACCACGTCCACGTGATCGCCGTGCGAGACGAAGAGTTGTCGAGTGGCGGGATCGAATTTCAAATAATCCCAGAAGCCGGCGCCCGGAACGGGAATCGTCTTGATCAGGTGATACCCGGATGCGCCCGCGGCGGCCGCGTCATCGGCGCGCGCAGCTTCGACAGGGCCCGTGTTCATTGCCGCGGCAACGAAGAAAATTGCCATCATTAGAAAAATTGCGACGCTCGCGAGTTTCGCATACCGTGCGCGGTCCATCGTTTCCTCCTCAGAGTGGAGCGAATTTGCGCCAGCCGCATCGCGGCCAGTTCCAGCAAGGCCCGACCCGGCAGTCCCGAATAGGCTGCGGCATTCTACACGTTGGGAGCCGCCCATACATGAGCGCTTATTAATCTTCTCCCTAGCCCGAAGACAGGCCGGATGCGCCGGGCTGGGCGGCCGCTCGAATCGCGAATTCTCGAAATGGCGCTCGGTTCGCTATTAGAAAAGTGCATGTGGCTGATTTTCAGCGAGTTGACTCATGTGGTGATCGCCGCATTTTCGCTATTAGGATTCGAATCGTTGCGGGATGATGGCGGGCCAGGTATTTCGGAGGCAGCGTGCTGCGCCGCCACGGAGGGTTCAGGTGACGCCGACTCCTGGAACGCGCTGTCGCGGCGGGCTTTCGGGAAAGGGCGCGACGAATCCTGGGTCGCCGAATGATGGATGACGCGCTTGGGCGGGTTGATCCATTCACCGTCGTCCGTGAGGCGGGCGCAGAGAGCGACGGCGCGAATAATGGAATCGGCGGTGACGGGGACGACGGCGGCTTGCTCGATGATCGGGCTGAGAGCAAGGCGAAGGTGCGTGGCGCGCTCGGCGAACAATCCGTTGGCGTGAGCGTGGCGATAGATCGAGGAGTGGTGGGCGATTCCGTACTCTTTGGCGATGGATTCGGCGCTGCGCCAGCGTAGGAATTCGCTTTCGATTTCCGCGCGCCGGCGATGGCGGCAGACGCAGCACCGGCGGTCGTGACGTTGCGGTGCCGCTGACCGGCTGCGCTTGGCGCGCTCTTTAGATTTCGCCGGAGGATGGGCTTGTCGAGCTCCGTCCTTCGGGTACAGCGATTTGAGGGCCGCCTCAATGGCCCGTCGCTCTGTCATGTTTCCCTCCCACGCAAATGTAGAAAAATTCCAGCTATAGCATAGCACGGGGAGGGTATTTGTACAGGTTATATTTAAGCCGTAAACAAACGCGACCCGAAGAAAACGCGAGGATGCGGCACCTGCATTCAACTTGCGAGGCTAAAGCCGCGCAAATATGGCGCGCGATTCCGCAGGGCTGGAAGCCCTGCTCCCCGCACTACCACCCCGAAGCGGAGGGCCGCTTCGGGGACCCCGGAGTGAAGTGCGGGGCTGACACAAGCACTCGACGAGGATGCGGCCCTCTTGCGCAGCTTTTTGCGTCACGCGCAGCGAACGGGGTTTTTCAATACGTAGAGCACGTGGCGGCGGAGGGGATGGCCAGCGGGGATGCGCGGGTGGTCGAAATCGAGTTCCGGAACGTGCATCATGCCGATTTTTTCCATGACTCGGCGCGAACGAATGTTGGCGGGAACGGTGATGGCGACGATTTCTTCAAGGTGCAGCGTGCCGAAACCGAACTGGACGACTGCCCGCGCTCCTTCGGTGGCGAGTCCTTTGCCCCAATGAGCGCGAGCGAGGCGCCAGCCGATCTCTACGGCCGGTTGGGGCACGCCGGGAATGACGAAGTCCATGCGATCGAGGCCGATGAAGCCGATGAATTCTCCCGTGTCGCGCAACTCGGCGGCGAACAGGCCGAAGCCGCGCTGCACGATTTTCGACTGAGCTCCGCGCGCGGATGCGTCGCTTTCATCCTTGGTGAGCAGCCCGGGGAAAAATTCACGGACGGCGGCATCGGCGTTCATGGCGGCGAAGGGAGCGAGGTCGCCGTCTTTCCACTGTCGAAGGATGACGCGGCCGGTGGTGATCAAGGTGGTGAAGTATACAGGGCCGAAAGTGCAGAGCGGGCACAAACGTCCGCGCTCTCACTAACCTCTCCGCAAAGGACGCGGAGGCGGCTGACCGAAGCTCGTGAGTTCGTTTACAAAGGCTGGAACGCAGGATTTTCGACCGCCAGGATTGCCCAGGCCTCTTTTTCGGATCGCACCACGTGAATATCCGGGCGAACGTCCTGGCCTTCCAATTCGAACATACGCATCATGCCGAAGGTGTCGGAAGCCGGCGCAATCACAACGCGCTTCAGTTCCGGGTCTCGCAACGCCGGCTCCACTCTCGATTGTTCGCGGATCGTTTTGCTGGAAACATCGAACGCCGTTACTCCCGACAAATCGATCACGCCGGCTGCTGGATGCACGCGCACCGCTAAATCGGCGCCAGTTCGAAAGAACTCCCTCAACTCCCTGTCGGTAATCCGCCCCGCCAGGCGGCAGCGAAGAATGCCATTGGCAAGATCGAAATCAAAGGTAAATGGCATGGCGTCGCAGGGGAAACCTAGTGGCCTATCGTCTCACCATTCACGAGGCATTGGAAGGGTTAACGCGGACGATGCGGCACCCGGCTGAGCTATTCGCAGTCGTGGCATTCAAAGTCCCGCCGCTAAAGCCGCCCAATTCTAAAGGGGGATTTCGCAGGGCTGGAAGCCCTGCCCCCGCACCGATGTGCGGGGCTGGCGCAAATCCGCCGGCAGCTTCCACAACCTCCGCGCACGGAGCGCGGAGGATGGGCCACCCTGTTTGGCCATAGGCGAGCAGATGCCGGACCGAAGGACCCGGCATTGCGTTTAATTCAAAGGCGAAAGCAGATCGTTGCCCAGGGCAGGCAGGCCTTGTCGCTCCGGATCACAACGGCCATCAGTAAATGTCGTATTGCTCCCAGTGGAGGGTTGGATCGGCTTGGATGATGGCGCTCTTTTTCGTCCAAGTCTCGAGTTCCTCGATGAGCGAGGATTCGCGGGTTTTCAGGGCTTTGGCGATTTCCGGGTGAACGCGCAGAGTGATGCTGCCGGAATCGATATCGGGCGCCATTTTGCGCGCTTCCGTCTGGATTTCGTAGCAGAGCGTGGGC
>JAGWRH010000261.1 GCA_028876695.1 Acidobacteriota bacterium
AATCGAATTGGTGGCCGAAATTCGACGCGCAATCCTTCAGAACTTCGACGGCGGCGCGGGTGACTTCCGGGCCGATGCCATCGCCGGGCAGAACGGCAAAGTTCTTCCGCAATGTTCCCTCTCAGAAAAATGCGAATTCTAATCCGCGGCGGGCGGGTCAGTTTGAAGTTCGACCGCTTACGCCACGATCGAGAAAAGCCGATCTGACCCACTAATGCGTGGCGTCGCCCGAACCAGCCGCCGCGGGCGCGGGCGCCTGCCGCCGAACGCGATGAATGATATCAATCAAATCGCGGTCGCGAATCTCTTTTCCCGAATCGGCGCGAGACATGGCCATGCGATAGCATTCGCCGAGTTCGGAATCGGTGGTGTCGTAACCAAGCTCGGCGAGGCGCGCGCGAAAGGCGTTGCGGCCGGAATGCTTTCCCAGGACGAGTTTGCGCGCCGGAACACCCACTTTTTCAGGCACGATAATTTCGTAGGTGAGCGGATTTTTCAGGATGCCGTCCTGATGGATTCCGGCTTCGTGGGCGAAAGCGTTGGCGCCGACCACCGCTTTGTTGGGCGGCACGCCGATGCCGGTGATTTGCGAGAGCAAGCGGGACGCCGGGTAGAGCTTTTCCAGGTTGATGTGCGTTTCGACCCGATAATGATTCTGGCGCACGTGCAGAGCCACGATCAATTCCTCGAGCGAGGCGTTTCCCGCGCGCTCGCCAATGCCGTTAATGGTGCATTCGATCTGGCGGACGCCGGCCTCGATGGCGGCGAGCGAATTGGCCACGGCGAGGCCCAGATCGTCGTGACAATGGGCGCTCAGCACCACTTCCGGGTGATTCCCGAGGCGCGCGCGAACGGTGCGGAACATTTCGGCGTATTCGGCGGGAGTGGAATAGCCGACGGTATCCGGCAAGTTAATGATCGTGGCGCCCGCCTCCGCGGCGCCGTTGACGACCTGGCAGAGGAAATCGATGTCGGTGCGGCTGGCATCTTCGGCGGAAAATTCCACTTCCTCGCAACGCGCCTTTCCGAAGCGAATCATTTTGACGATGCGATCGAAGGCTTCTTCGCGCGTGGCGCGCAACTTGTATTTCAGGTGGAGATCGGAAGTGGCGAGGAAGAGATGCAGGCGGGGCTTGGCGGCGGGCTCGAGTCCTTTGAGCGCGGCATCCACGTCTGCCTGTACCGCGCGGGCGAGGGCCGCTACACGGCAGCCCTTGATTTCGGCGGCTACGGCGCGCGTGGCCTCGAGATCGCCGGGCGAAGCGATGGGAAAGCCGGCTTCCAGGACATCGGCGCCGAGTTCCACGATCTGGTACGCCAGGCGCAGCGTTTCCTCGCGATTCATGGAAAAACCGGGCGATTGTTCGCCGTCGCGCAGCGTGGTATCGAAAATCTGCACCGTGTCCATAGCGGCCTCCCTCCGTGGATATAACTCTACCAGTGAACGCCCGCGGGGACCAAGAGTCCAATTTATAATAATTGGACGCGCGATAAGTCTGCCTTATACTGGCGGCGAGGCTTCCGGCGATGGATTTGGCGTCCCTGCAGGTGTTTCAGACGGTGGTTCGCGAGCGCAGCTTTACCCGCGCTGCGGAAAAGCTCTACCGAACGCAGCCGGCGGTGAGCATCGCGGTTCGCAAGCTCGAGGAGTGGGTCGGGCAGCCGCTCTTCGTACGCGGCTCGGGCGCGAGGATGCTGACGGACGCCGGCCTGCTGCTTTCGGAATATGCCGACCGCATGCTGAACCTGCGCGAAGAAATTCGGAAAGGCATGCAGCAACTGCGCGGGCTGGAGCGCGGGCAATTATCGATCGGCGTGAACGAAAGCTCCATTCATGCGCTGCTGCCGGCACTCGATCGCTATCGTTTGCTGCATCCCGGGATTCAGGTGCGCGTGCATCGCGTTTTTTCGCGCGACGTGCCGCGCGAATTGCTGAACCACCATCTGGATATCGGCGTGATTTCGTATTTGCCCGAGGAGCGGGAACTGACGGCGGCGGAGTTCTACCGCGATTCGCTGGTGCTGGTGGTATGGCCGGGGCACCGGCTGGCGAAATCGAGGGAAGTGGACATCCGGGAACTGGGCCAGGAGCAATTCGTGGCGCACATCGTGGAATCGCCGTACCGGCAGCGCGTGGTGCAGATGTTCGCGCGGCATCGCGTGCCGCTGCAGATGGCTATCGAACTGCCGACCATCGAGAGCATCAAGCGCTGCGTGGAGATGAAGCGCGGGGTGGCCATCGTCCCGCGAATGTGCGCGGAACGCGAAATCGCGCGCGGCGATTTGCAGGAGTTGCGGATCCGGCAGATGCGCGTGGAGCGCGTGCTGTATCTGGTTTACCGGCAGGATCGGCCGCTCACGCCGGCGGCGCAGGAAATGGTGGAGATGCTGCGGCGGAAACCCGGGCGGAAGGCGGCGCGAAACGGCGCGAGAAGACTACCCCAAAACGCAGAGCGTTTTGGGGACCCCGTTTTGACTCCTGATCAGCGCCCCTAGCCGGGGCGCCAGCATGCAGGAGCCTGCCTGTTCAGGCAGGCGTTTTGGAGCCCCGGCATTCAGCAAAAACACGATGCGTTCGGGAACGGCGAATTCAGCGCATCACCACTGCGGCTTATCGGACATGGCGTCCTGCCAACTGCTCCAGCCGGAGATCATGCCGTAAGGAGATTGCGTCAGGACAGCCTGAACGCGGTGAATCTGCCCGCCCTGCACCTTGAAGAGTTCGGCGATTTCCCAAGTCCAAGGAGTAACCGGGCCCGCGGTGACGGTCTGGCCGTCGGGCGTTTGGAAGGTGCGGGTGTTGCCGGCCTCGTGGTCAAAAAAGCCGAAGGCCAGCACGTTGCCGCGCTCGGTATCGACGACCACGTAGCGACGATCGCGAATGCGCGAGACGAAATGCAGCAAGCCGGATGCGAACTGTTGTTTGCAGCCCCACGAGGCCGAGTACGAGCCGGGCCGCGCCGGCCGCGCATTGGGATTGTTGGTGGTCTGCATGCCGTTCTCGAGGCGATTGCAGTCGTCGGCGAAGAAGGAGTAGTCGCCTTTGCCGTCGTCCTGCTGCATGCCGGAAAAGTATTTGTTGGCGGTGTCGATCAAATCGAGGCGCGAGACGCGTTGAGATTCGGGCACGTCCTGGAGATAAATGGGGTCGGGAGTGCCGAGCTTATCCAAAGATTTGGCGCCATTGGCGGCCATATCGCCGCGGGCCACGATGGCTTCGGCTTCGGAGATTTCGTTCCGATAAATTCGCAGGCGCAGCGCCAAAATGACGGGTTGAGGGGCCGACTGTCCCGCTTCGGTCATCGTGCCGAAGAAGCCGACTTCGCCGGCTTCGGTATCTTCGATGTAGAGCTTGTAATCTCCTCGGCCGGCGGCGGTGCGCCAGAAACCGTCGCCGAGTTCGAGATGCTGGCCATTCTCCGTGTATTTCACGTACCGCGTGACCGGGAGGCGCGAGGGATCGTGGGCGACGAGCGCATCGAGAAATTGGTTCACGAATCCGTCCAGACAGGCGCGATCGCAATTCCTGGCCTGGCTCGCGCCCGCCACCTGGCGCGCGGCGGCGCGCGAACAGGCGGGCCCGAAACCACACGCGAGCACGGCGACCGCCGCGAACTTCACGCATTTTGCGAGCATGATCCCCCCGATTTTAGAAAACGTGATTGCGAGCCGCTTGTATATCAAAAGGCTTAGGCGCGCGCAACCAGAGCGCGAGCCAATCCGCGGGCGAGCAGATGCAGTTCCGTTGCGTGTGCTAAAATTTCCGCCGTTATGCTGCGTTGCTATTCTATTCGCCGGATTCCGGCCAAATATCATGATCCAGAGATGCAATTTTCGCCTGGCGCTTTTTGTTGCCTCAGCAATTGTAGTCATCGGCTGCGGCAGTTCGCATCGGGCCGCGCCACTGCCGTCTGCGCCGCCCGTTGATCCCGCGACCGCAGCGGAAGTAACCGGGACGGTGAAATTCGAAGGCAGGCCTCCGGCGCTCAAACCGATCGACATGAGCGCGGCTCGAGGTTGCGACCAGGTGAATCGCAAGCCGGTCGTGCCGCCGGTGGTTCTGACGGGACCCGGCGATACGCTTGCGAATGTGGTGGTATTCGTGAAATCCGGCCTGGGGCACTACCGCTACCCGGCGCCGCAAACTCCGGT
>JAGWRH010000262.1 GCA_028876695.1 Acidobacteriota bacterium
GGCGTGCTTCAGCCGCCGTCTTTGCATTTACGGGTGCCGCGGATAGCCTTAGCGAACACCGGCAAGGGAGGAAAAGGCAATGCGAGCCGTGATTCAGCGCGTCAGCCGCGCGCGGGTGTCCGTCCATGAACGCGTCACGGGCGAAATCGGTCGCGGAATCGTGGCCTTGATCGCCGTCGGCCGCAACGACACGCCCGAAATAGCCGCCTCCATGGCCGAAAAAATCGCTCGGTTGCGCATCTTCGATGATGCGGAGGGGAAAATGAATCTTTCGCTTCTCGACGTCAGCGGCTCGCTCCTTGCCGTTTCCCAGTTCACCCTCTACGGCGACGCGCGCGGACAGCGCCGCCCCAGTTTCATCCAGGCCGCTCCTCCCGAACTCGGCAAAGAGCTGTACGATCGCTTCGTCGCCGCCGCGAAATCGCTCGGCGTGCCCGTCGAAACCGGCGTTTTTCAAGCGCACATGTCCGTCGAGCTTGCCAACGACGGTCCCGTGACCATCCTCCTCGATTCCGACAAACTTTTCTAAATCCCACGCAATGCTCCACTCGCCGCGTTATACGAACTCCGCTCTCCGGGCGCCGCCGCATTCATTTGCGGTTCCCTCTCGGGTGCTGCTGCGTTAGTATGCATGCGGCGATTTCCTTGCATTTCAGTGCGAAAGATCTTGTAACCGCGGGGTGATGGCGCGGGTCTTACACACGGAGGATTCCGATACATGCGCTTACGATGGTTTTGCGTTCTAGCCGCCTGCATGATCTCCGCTTTGCTGGCCTCGCCTGCAAGCCGCGCGCAATACACGGCCGGCGACTGGCCGTATTACCGTGGCGATGTGCAGGGCCAGGGCTATTCGCGGCTCACGCAAATCAACACCGGCAACGTGGCGAATTTGCAACAAGCCTGGACCTACCAGCTCGCGCCGCGCGGCCTTCTGGAAGTGACTCCTATTGTCGTCAAAGGCGTGATGTACGCTCCCGCCGGCCAGCGCATCGTCGCGCTGGATGCCGTCACTGGAAAAGAAATCTGGAGCTACAGCTTCAAGGGCGCGCAGGCCTCCACGCGAGGCGTCGCCTATTGGCCCGGCGATAAAAACGATCCGCCGCGAATCATCTTCACCACCTTCGATCGCAAAGTCGAGGAACTCGACGCCGCCACCGGCAAGCTCGTGCCCAATTTCGGTGAGAACGGTATCGTCACGCTCGACGTCGGCTACGACGGTGTTCCCACCGTTTTTAAGGACTTGATGTTTCTCGGTGCCAGCGTCGGAGAACTGCCTCAAGGACCTCCGGGCGATACGCGTGCCCTCGATATTCGCACCGGCAGGATTGTCTGGGATTTTCATTCGGTGGCGCGGCCGGGCGAAAAAGGCCACGATACCTGGCTGAACGACGGTTGGAAGGATCGCTCCGGCACCAACGTCTGGAGCTGGTATATGACCGTCGATCCGAAGAAGGATCTGCTGTATATGCCCATCGGCGGCCCATCGCCCAATTACTACGGCGGCGACCGTCCCGGCGACGGCCTTTTCGGAAATTCCGTAGTCGCCGTTGATGCCAGGACTGGAAAGCTAAAGTGGTATTTCCAGGCCATTCACCACGATTTGTGGGATCAGGATCTTCCCAGCGGGCCTGCGGTCTTCGACATCAAACGCAACGGCAAAACCGTCCCGGTCACCATCGCCATGTCTAAAGCGGCCTGGATGTTCATTTTGAATCGCGACAATGGCAAGCCCGTTTTCCCGGTCGAAGAGAAGCCGGTGGCCAAAGGCGACGTCCCGGGCGAGTGGTATTCGCCCACGCAACCGTTCCCCTCGAAGCCGCCGGTCCTCGCGCGCGATAGCTACCAGCCTTCGGATATCGTCACTGCTGACGACACCACGCCCGAGCATGCGCAAGCTTGCCGCGAGCTCGAGGAAAAATCCGGCGGATTCTATAACGCCGGCCCATTCACCGGCTGGCTCTATCACGAGGACGGCACGCCACCGAAGAGCACCATCCAGTTCCCAGGCGGCACCGGCGGTTCCAACTGGGGCGGCGTCGCCGTCGATCCCGCGGACGGCTACGTTTTCGTACACACCCACGACATGTCTCTGATCGGCTGGATCGAAAAGAAAAAGCCAGGCTTGAATTACGGCCGCGGCACCGAAGGTTCCAAGCAGCCTTACGACCGCGCCAGCGTTCTCGGTCCCGGCCCTTACGCCGGCTTTAGCGCGCCGGCCAAGGACGCCAATGGCAAAGTGATCGGCAACTGGCCTTGCCAGAAACCGCCGTGGGGCAAGCTCATCGCCGTCGATGCCAACACCGGCGAAATTGCCTGGTCGGACGTTGCTGGTATCACGAAGGGCCTGCCGCCGGATAAACAGAACACCGGCAATGGCGGAAGCTCTGGGCCAATCGCCACGGCCGGCGGCCTGGTCTTCGACGGAGCCACCACCGACGGCATGTTCCGCGCCTACGATTCCAAGACCGGCAAGCAGCTTTGGGTCACGGAACTCGGCGGCAACGGCAACGATCCGCTGAGCTACGAGGGCAAGGACGGCAAGCAGTACGTGGCCATCACCGCAGGCACCACCGTCCACGTCTTCGCTCTGCCGCAATAAATCGCTTTAGAATTTAACCCGCTTGCGCGATTACGCCCCGGAGCGATCCTCCGGGGCGTTTTGTTTTCGTCGTGGGGGCGCTGCTTGCTGCGCCCTTGTTCAAACGCAAAAAATCTCGCGCAGTCACGTTCCTGCACGAGCTTTTCGTTTCAGGTATCGAAGGCGACCCGCCGGCGCACTTGAGCTCCACACAGCACAGGCTTGATCGAGCGCTTCATTCTAAAACCCTCCGCCTCCGCCGCCCCCGAATCCTCCGCCCGACATGCCTCCTCCGCCA
>JAGWRH010000263.1 GCA_028876695.1 Acidobacteriota bacterium
ATCGATTCCGCCGCTGTTGTCCGCGCCGTCGCTCATCAACACGATCGCGCCCACCGGCAGATCGGAGGTCTCGTTCACGACCTGCTGGAGGCTATCGCCGATGTGAGTGGCAGGGGCGGAAGGCTCGATCTGCGCGGGGTTGGAGACGCGCGAGAGGCGCGTATCGAAGCTATAGATGCGCGTTTGAAATTGCTTTTGCAGATTGGCGATCAGCCCGTTTTGGAGGGCTCTCGCCGCGTCGGCTTCGCGCGTGGAGCCCGAATCGGCAATCGCCATACTGCGGGAATCATCGACCAAAATGGCGATGATGTTTTGCCGCGGCTTGAGTTCGGCGATGGTGATGGCCGGCTGCCAGAGCAGGAGGAGCAGCAAGGCGGCGAGCGCGAATTGCAGCAGCCAGACGACGCCCGCTCGCCAAGTGCGCATCCGCGGCGCCGCCTGCGAGAGCCGCGAGCGGATCAGCAAACCCAAACCGGCCGCGGCGAGCAGGATGAGAAGGGCGAGCACCCAACGCGGCCACGTGCCGAGAAGAACAAACTCGCCCTTCGCGAACATTGTCGCGGGATAGTTAAAGAGCCACTCGAACATCTTCGGCAAAACCTCGCGCCCAACGCGCTACCCGCCAACCGCTAGTGCGTCATTCCGTAAATTACGTAATTGATGCCCACGCGAAACGCCAAAGACGCGAAGCGCTCGGGATACTGCGGGCTATCCGCCCACTCCCATGCGTCGCCGAGATGCATGTTGTGGCAGATGGCCACGACGATGCGTCCCTTATCGTCGCGAATGGCTCGCCATTTCGGCACATATCCGTCTTTTTCGTACGTCCGGCCGGACCAGACGTATTGCTCGCCGGGCACCTGAAAGCGATGGCCGAGGTCGTAGAGCACGTGGAAAATCTCATCGTTGTCGTTGACGTCTTCGATGGGCCGGTTAGGGAAGACCATGCGCATGCCGCGCAAGAAGTTCTCCCAATCCTCGGTTCCATGGAAATCGTCGACCATCAGAAAGCCTCCGCGCAGCAGGTATTGGCGCAGCCGCGCGGCCTGTTGGGCGGTAAATGTCCAGTTTTCCACTTGGACGGCGTAAACCCACGGATAGTTGTAGATGTCGTCGCTATCGAGATCGACCACCTGCTCGGTGGGGCGGGAGTCCACGCGAGTGAGCCGGCGGAGAGCCATGAGGAACTGGCGGTCTGCCTTGGGGTAATCCTGCTGCCAACTGCCGCCGCCAAAACCATAGCCATAGCGGTAGCCGAAGCCGCCAAAGCTGCCCTGGGCAGAGTTGTAGCGCAGCCGAGACCAGTAAAATTCAGCTTTTACGTTGCTCTGCTCGGGAGTAACCGGCGCGTAGGGGCTCTGCCCGAACCACTGGAAAGCCCGCGATCGAACGGCCAACAGGCTAACGCCAACCATCACCAGGGCGACCAGCACCGCAATGCGGGGCACGGGCTTCATGAGGTACTCTAATACGCCGGAGAGCGTATCAGATTGCCGCGTTCATCTCCACTTGGGAAGTTCACTGCCCAAGCCGCGCTCGCGCGCGCCGCGAATGCGCCGGCAGGCGATATAGCGGGGAAATCGTGAAGCGCAGGGACTTTTTTAAGCTGGCAGGGGCGGCGGCGGTCGGATCGGCGGCAACCAGCGTGCTGGCCGCGCGTCCGCAGAATGGGGCGCCGATTGCCACGCCGAGCGAGGCGAACTCCGAAGCACCGACTTCGAAAGCGGATATCACGCTGCGGATCGCCCCGGTTACCGTGCCGCTCACGCCGAACCACATCATCAGTACCATCGGCTATAACGGCACTTCGCCCGGTCCGATTCTGCGAATGCGCGAAGGCGTACCGGTTAGCGTCGAAGTATTCAACGAAACGGACGTGCCGGAGTACGTGCACTGGCACGGCCTGCATATCCCTTCCGATGTGGACGGCGCCGAGGAAGAGGAGACGCCGGCCGTTCCCCCGCACGGGAGCCGCCGCTATCAATTTACTCCGCGGCCGGCCGGTACGCGCTGGTATCACACCCACACGATGGCAATGGCCGATCTGAATCGAAGCACCTACACGGGCCAGTTTGGATTTTTGATGGTCGATTCGGGCCGGGATCCGGGGAATTACGATCAGGAGATATTTCTGGCGCTGCGCGACTGGGAGCCGTTCTTCACCAATCAGCCGATGGACGCGGACGAAGCGGGGCAGGTTGGTCCGCAACCGGAGCGGCCGGCGGTGTTGGACACGCGCCCGAACGGACTGGAAGTGGACTCGCTGGTTTTTTCGGTCAACGACAAAGTGCTCGGCGCGGGCGAGCCGATCCGGGTGCGTCCTGGGCAACGAGTTCTGGCGCATATTTTGAACGCGAGCGCGATCGAAAATCGCAGCATCGCGCTTCCCGGACACACGTTTCATGTGCTGGCGATGGACGGGAATGCGGTGCCCACGCCGCGTTCCGTGGAGATGTTGATGCTGGGGCCCGGCGAGCGCATCGACGCGATCATTGAAATGAATCAGCCGGGCGTGTGGATCCTGGGCGCGACGCAGGACATGATCCGGAATTCCGGCCTGGGGATCGTGATCGAGTACGCCAACGAACATCGGCAGCCGCAGTGGGTTCCGTCCGCGGCGGCGCCCTGGGACTACACGGTTTTCGGACGCCCGCCGGGCGGGCAACCCGCACCGGATCACACGATCGATATGGTGTTCGAAAAGATTCCGGGCGGGGCCGGCCAGTTCAACGCCTGGCTGGTGAACGGAAAACAGTATCCGCGCGATCGAGAATTTGTGCTGCAGCAGGGCGCGCGGTACAGGCTGGTATTCCACAATCGCACCGACGACGGGCATCCGCTCCATTTACACCGGCACACCTTCGAGCTGGTGGACGTCAACGGGAAGAGCACTTCAGGTATCATGAAGGATACTGTGATCGTTCCGTTGTATGGGCGCGCGGCGGTCGATTTCGTCGCCAACCAGCCGGGACTCACGCTTTTCCATTGCCACATTCAGCAGCACATGGACTACGGATTCAAGGCGCTATTTCGGTACGCCTAGCCGCGCGCCGAATGTTATTTCGCCGGCGCCTCTTTGCCCGACCCTTCGATCTTGACGGTCGATCCGTATCTCTTGTAGTTCTCGTACTTCAC
>JAGWRH010000264.1 GCA_028876695.1 Acidobacteriota bacterium
CAGTACTGTATAGTCATATGAACAGGCAGTGTACTGCCGTAGTATCGCAAAGACTACCAGCAGTCGTTCAGCGGCCGCCAGATGCCGCAGATACCAGATGTGGTGTAAGTGGTATCGACATGCCCTCGTACGCAGCGGCGTTCCAAATCGATTCGGAAATACAGCCGAAGTCTCGCGATGGAACATCGGCACGCGATCCGAACGGCTGCGGTATAATCAAGGATTGTGCTTTCACTCACGAACATTTCGATGCGTTACGGTGCCCGCGTTCTATTCGAGAACGTCAACTGTTCGTTTCTCGCGGGGCGGAGGTATGCCATCACCGGGCCGAACGGTGCCGGCAAATCCACACTGATGAAGATCATGGCCGGCGAACTGGAGCCGACGGCGGGCGATGTCTCCCGGCCGAAGAAAGTGGGGGTATTGCGGCAGGACCAGTTCGCCTTTGACGAATTTCGCGCGATCGACGCGGTGATCATGGGCAACGCGGTGCTCTGGCAGGCGCTGGTCGAGCGCGACGCTCTCTATGCCAAGCCGCACGAGAGCCTCACTGACGCGGATGGCATGCGGCTGGGCGAGCTGGAAGGAATTGTTGGCGAGGAGGGCGGCTATACGGCGGAGGCGGACGCCGGAAGGCTGCTCGATGGACTCGACGTGCCGGAAGAACTCCACGAGCGCAAAATGGGCGAGCTGCAGGGCGGGCAAAAGGTTCGCGTGCTGCTGGCGCAGGCGCTGTTTGGAAATCCATCCGCGCTACTGTTGGATGAACCGACGAACCACCTCGATCTCGATTCGGTCCATTGGCTGCAGGACTACTTGTGCGGGTACGACGGCGTGCTGATCGTGATTTCGCACGACCGGCACTTCCTGAACAGCGTTTGCACCCATGTGGCAGACATCGACTATCAATCGGTGATCCTCTACAACGGCGGCTACGACGACATGGTCCTCGCCAAGACTTCAGTGCGCGAGCGCATTGAAGCGGAAAACGCGCAGCGCGAGAAAAAGATCGCGCAATTGCAGGAATTTATTGCGCGATTTTCGGCGGGCACGCGATCGGCGCAAGCCACTTCCCGAAAAAAGGAGGTGGAGCGATTGCAAACGACGGTTTTGGCGAAATCGAATATCGCGCGCCCGTACATCCGTTTTCAGATCGATCAGCATTCCGGGAAAAATCCGATCGAGATCCGCAGCATCTCGAAATCGTACGGCGGAGTTAGGGTGCTGCAGCCGTTCTCGGCGCATGTTGCGCGCGGCGAGAAGATCGCGCTGATCGGGCGCAACGGCGCGGGCAAGACAACCCTGCTCAAATCGCTGGTGCGCAATGCAACCGGTTCTATCGACGATGAGGACCGCGGCTTTCCGATCGATCATGGCGAAGTGATTTGGGGGCACAACGTGCTGGCGGGATATTTCGCGCAAGACCACGGCGATTCGATCCAACAAGGCTCGACGGTTATCGAATGGCTGGGCCAGTTCAGTCCGCAGGCAGGCCAGGAGGAGCTTCGCGGTTTGCTCGGGCAGATGCTCTTCAGCGGCGACGATGCGCTGAAACCCACGCATGGGCTCTCGGGAGGCGAGCGCGCCCGGCTGATCTTTTGCCGCCTGATGCTGCAGAAGCCGAACGTGCTGGTGCTGGATGAACCGACGAATCACCTCGATCTCGAGTCGATTAATGCGCTGAATATCGCGCTGCAGAAGTATCCGGGAACGGTTTTGCTCGTGACCCAC
>JAGWRH010000265.1 GCA_028876695.1 Acidobacteriota bacterium
AAATGAACCGCGGCGGGAGGTAAACCGTGATGACAACAATATACTCCTTCTTCATGGTTGGTGCCGGTTGTAGGAGTCCGTGTTTCACCAGCCGCACTGAAGCTCAATCCGCAAGTGAAATAAACCTGCCGTAGATCGGCCGAATGAGGCGCAATACATCTCGTGCGCGCAATGAGAGGGACGCACCGTACCGAACTGGTCGACGAGGCGCTCGAGCGAGACGCCGGCCGGCGTGATCAGAAAGGGCGCCCGGCCTTCGTTGAAGATTGCCCTGGCATCCACGGTCAGTTCGAAGATTCCACTGACGGGCTGTATCCCGCACCGACTTCAAGGGTCGAGCAGCAGGTATCAGTAGCGCTACGCTTTCACTCCAGCTTTGCGCAAAATCGACATCATCGGACACCAGTTCGTGAGGGCCGATTGGAACAGATTCAGACCCACAAAGGCCGTAAACAGAAACCAGTACGGGCTCAGCCAGTACCCCAAGCCGAGCGACAGCACGACGAAAAATCCCGCGATCAACCTGAGATAACGTTCGACGTTCATGATGCGGCTCCTTTCAATCAGCCGCGGTCGAAAGGCTTTCGACAACGGGCGCGGCTTGCGGTTGCCCGCGTTGACTTAGGTAATACACGACGGGAACGGTCATGCGAGAAAGAATGGTGGACGCCACTTCGCCTGCCATCAGTGAAATCGCGAGGCCCTGAAAAATCGGATCAAAAAGTATCACGCTCGCGCCAACCACAACTGCAGCGGCGGTGAGCAGCATGGGACGAAAGCGCACAGCGCCGGCATCTACCACCGCTTCCTCAAGCGGCATTCCATGCGCGCGGCGCAGTTCGATGAAGTCGACCAGGATGATCGAATTGCGAACTATGATTCCCGCACCGGCGATGAAACCGATCATTGACGTGGCGGTGAAGAACGCACCGAGCAGAGCATGTGCAGGAAGAATGCCGACGAGCGTCAGCGGAATCGGCGCCATGATCACTAGCGGCGTCTTGAAGGACTTGAACCAGCCGACAACGAGAATGTAGATCAGCACAAGGACAGCGGCGAACGCGAGGCCGAGGTCGCGAAACACTTCCACGGTGACGTGCCATTCGCCGTCCCATTTCATCGAGTAGCGTTCGGTGCTTTCGGGCAAGGTAGTTCCGAAGAACTGGTTGATACGGTAGCCATCCGGTGTCTGGAGTTTGCCGATCTCATTTTTCATCCGCAGGATTGCGTAAACAGGGCTTTCGATATCGCCCGCCACATCGCCCGTGACGTACACGACCGGGCGGAGGTTTTTGCGATAGACGCTCTGATCGATCGTAGTTCGGCGGATGTCTGTCAGTTCGCGCAAGGACACCAATTCACCGGAACGGTCGAGCAGTTTCAGATTTTGCAGATTCTCTACGCCAGAGCGATCAGCGCGCGACAAGCGGACCTGGATGGGAACGTCTTCGCGCGATAGAGGATCGTGCATCAGCCCCGCCGAGGCTCCGCCGAGGGCGATCCCAATTGTGCGCGTCACATCCGCTGCGGAGATTCCGTGCAAGGCTGCCTTGGCGAGATCGACGTGCATGTCGTATTTGGTCTGCGGATCTTCGACATACCAATCAACGTCAACAACGCCGGGCGTTTGCTGAAATATTTTTTTAATTTCGTCAGCAAGCGCGGTCTGGCCCTTGTAGTCCGGGCCGTAAACTTCGGCTACAAGGGTTTGGAGGACTGGCGGACCCGGGGGAACTTCGGCCACCTTGATGCGGGCGCCAAACGGAGCGGCGATGCGGTCGAGTTCGAGCCGCAGACTACGCGCGATTTCGTGGCTCTGTCGCTTACGGTCCTCGCGCGGGATCAGATTCACTTGTATATCGGCTTGGTTCGGCTGATCGCGAAGATAGTAGTGGCGCACCAGGCCATTGAAATTGATTGGGCCGGAAGTGCCGGCATAAATCTCGTAATTGACAACTTCCTGTTGCCCGGCGAGATAGCTTCCGAGCGCTTGCGCGACGTGAGTGGTTTGTTCCAGAGGCGTGCCATCCGGCATGTCGACGATGATCTGAAATTCGCTCTTATTGTCGAACGGCAACATTTTCACCTGGACCCACTTCAGCGGAATAAAAGCAACCGCCCCGAGTAGCAACACGACCACGGTGCCGAGGAAAAGCCAGCGGAGCTTGGCGCTTCCGATCAGCGGGTTCATCAGTTGGCGATAGAGGCGCGTTGTCCAGCCTTCGTCTTCGCGCGTGCGCGCGGCACATTCGCTCTCCGCGTGGCGACGAAGCAATCGAAACGCTGCCCACGGCGACACCACGAAGGCCACGAGCAGCGAAAAAAGCATTGCTGCCGATGCGCCGACCGGAATGGGCCGCATGTACGGACCCATCAGCCCACGCACAAACGCCATTGGCAGAATCGCCGCGATAACGGCGAAAGTAGCGAGAATTGTCGGGTTGCCAACTTCGTCCACCGCCTCGACGGCGATATCCACCAGCGGCCGCCCGGAGTTTTCGGTTAAACGAAAATGACGCACGACGTTTTCGACGACGACGATGGCGTCATCCACCAGAATCCCGATGGAGAAAATCAGAGCGAATAGCGTGACGCGGTTCAGCGTGTAGCCATAAAAGTAGAAGATCGCCAGGGTCAGCGCGAGCGTCACCGGAATCGCGAGCAGCACCACTCCCGACTCGCGCCAACCGAGCGCGAGAGCGATCAATAGCGTGACAGAAAACGTGGCCAGCAGCAGATGCTTGAGCAGTTCATCGGATTTTGCTTTCGCCGTTTCGCCGTAGTTGCGTGTAACGGTGATATTCAGGTCTTTGGGCAGCACCTCGCCCCGAAGTGAGTCAATTTTGTTCAGGATGTTTTCGGCGATCCAAGTGGCGTTCGCGCCTTTGCGCTTAGCAACCGTGATGGTCACAGCCGGGTATTCGGGATTGGCGCCGCCTCCGGTAGCGCCTTTTGCATTCGCAAACAGGACGTAGTGGTCGGGCTCGGCAGGACCGTCTTCGATCGTTGCGGCAATATCGCGCAAATACACCGGATGGCCGGAGCGGACGCCGACGACAACCTGCTGCATCTCGTTCGCCCGCGTGAAGAAATCTCCGGCCTCCACCTGGAACTCCCCGTTGTTCTCCGCGAAGCTTCCGGCGATGTTGCGCCGATTTGCCGCGCCTAACTCCGCAACCACGTCACCGGGCGTCAACCCGTAGGCCGCAAGCCGTTGCGTGTCAAGCACGACGCGTACCGTGCGCGGGTCGCCTCCGATGATTCTTGTCTCAGAGACATCGTTCGACTGTTTGATCGAATGATCGATCTCGTCGGCGATTTGCCGTAGCTGGTACGCGTCATAATTCTTGCCCCACAGCGTGAGCGCAAGAATGGGCACGTCGTCAATGGAGCGGACTTTGATGATGGGCTGCGAAACGCCCGGAGGGATGCGATCCAGATTCGAGTAGAGCTTGTTGTACGTTTTAACGACAGCATCTTCCGCATTCGTGCCCACGTAGTAGCGCACGATTACCAAGCTCAGTCCTGGATGGCTGATCGAATACACATACTCGACGCCGGGAATCTCCCGCAACAGGCGTTCGACGGGCACGCTCACGCGCTGCGCGACTTCTTGCGCTGAGGCGCCGGGCATCTGCACGACCACGTCGAGCATCGGAACGGCGATTTGGGGCTCTTCTTCGCGCGGGGTTTGTAGGATGCTAAAAGCGCCGAGGGCGAGCGCGGCTACGATGGCTAGAGGCGTCAGCTTCGAACTGATGAACGCGCGCGCTATGCGGCCAGCGAGCCGGTTGGATCCGACTGGGGCGTTTCGCGGTTTCGAAGCATCACTCATTGTCTGATCGCGATTTGCTTCCCGCCAAATTCGCGTCCTTCAGGCGCCGCGATTATCTTTTCACCTGCCTCGAGGCCCGAAAGCACTTCCACCTGATCGTTTTCTGGCGAACCGAGCGTGACGTAGCGCAAAGACGCCACGCTGTCTGCACCAACAACGTACACACCTTGCAATTGCCCGTGCCGAACCGTTGCGGAACGAGGAATCAGAACAGCCTCGCGGCGGCCGCGCAAAAAATGAGCTCGGCCAAAGAGTCCGGCGCGCAGGCGCGCATCAGCAGGGAGATCGACCTTTACGAGGAAGCTGCGGCTGGCTGGGTCTGCGGCGGGCACAACTTGCGCGACGTTGCCCGTGAGAGCTGCGTCTCCGAGCGAATCGATGAACACCCGAATCTCGACGCCGAGGCGGGCGACGCCGATACTATCTTCATCAACACTCGCTTCCAGGCGATAGCGCCGCGTATCATCCATCATAAACGCCGCCATGCCTGGCGTGGCGAGCGTGCCCACATCAGACAGTTTTTGAGTGATCACGCCTGCGAACGGCGCGCGTATCCGCGTGTAGCTAAGCGACGTCTGCGCCTGTGATAGCGCTGCGCTCGCTCGATCTTGTTCAGCACGAGACAGGTCGCGCCGCGCCGTCGCCGCAGCGTCGCGCGCTTTCACCTCGTCGAATTCTTGCGGGCTGACCGACTTTTTGTCGAAGAGCTGCTGATACCGGGCTAAGGTGGATTCGGCAAGCGCGAAATCGGAGTCTGCGACAACTACTTCGTTTTTTGCTGCGGCCAGAGCGGCAGAGGATTGCGCAACGGCAGCGAGCGGCTGCGTGTCGTCAATAACGGCAAGGACCTGCCCGGCGTGTACTCGATCGCCTTCGCGCGCGCGGATTTCCACGATATTGCCCGTAATTTGGCTCGATACTGCGCTCTTCCTGGCCGCCTGAACGGTTCCGACGGCTTCCAGCCAGTCGGGAATAGTTGTTCTCTGGACGGCGATAACGGCGACGTTGCTCACTAGTTCCGGCTTTTTATTTTCGGGAGCGGGCTGACTCGAACATCCAATAACCCAGAAAATCAGGCCCGTGGCAAAAAGAGCGAATGAACCTTCGATCACGCGTTTTCGATTCATGGTGTCACCACCGGAGACTGAATGCTGAGTGTGCCGCTGGCTAGTTCGAGATAAGCGTAGCCGGTGAAATACCGGTAGAGGCATTCGAGGTAATCAGTCTGCGTGCGGAGCGCGGTGTCCTCGGCCGCCAGCAAATCGGTGATCGTCAAAAGCCCAGCGTCATATCGGTTTCGATTGAGCCGCAAGCTTTCCTGGGACTGAGCGATTGAAGAGCGCGTCACCCGGATCTGTTGGAGGGCGGAATCGAGGTCGTAATATGCTTGCCGAACCTGCAGCTGAACCGCATCGGTTTCTGCGTCGCGGCTCGCGTCGAGCTTGTCTCGCAGGGCCTGTTCGTGGGCGAGCTGGGCGCGCTTCGCTCCGCCCTGGAACAGATCGAACTTGATCTCCACGCCGGCCGTCCAATTATTTCCACCGCCCCCCGATAGGAATGTGGGGTTGTCCGCTTCCCAATTCGCAAATGCGTCCACGCGCGGACCGAACGCAGACTTGGCGGCTGCGACACTTTGTT
>JAGWRH010000266.1 GCA_028876695.1 Acidobacteriota bacterium
GGAGCTTCCCGGCGTTACGCTGGCTTCGGTGAGGAAATACAGGCCCCGGTAGCTAACGTCGCGCGTTTCGCCGCTGCCCTCGACGCCCTCGCCATCCTCGGGGATACGGACTTTCACCGGAAGCATCATCGCGAAACGGCGGGTGGCCCGACGCTCGACACTCGAATCCATACACCCTCCCGCGGGCCCCATGCACCGGCTGCGCTCAAGCTACCATCGCTTTTCACGAAGCGCAATGGCATTTGCGACGGAGACGGAGTCATAGTACGCGCGTTTGACGCGGACGCAGGGCGCCGCTACGATGGTTTTATGCAACGCCTGCACGTATTGGCGGAACAGAGAAAGCATCCGCGCGCCCCGCTGCGGCTTCCGGCAAGGGTGCGGTGGCAGCATCCACTTGGAATGCGGCTGGAAGTGTCGGAGACGATCGACGTTTCGCGCGAAGGAGTGCTGCTTCGAACGCGCGAAGGGTTCGACGCGGGGATCTCGCGCGCATGGATCGTGTTCCCGTTCGACGGAACGGATTCAACGGCGGCGGAAGCGGAGATTCCAGCCCGGGTCGTGCGCGTCGAGCGCCGAGCCGCCGGGGATTATCGGGTCGGATTACAGTTGGAGATGCCGCGCCGGGCCCGCGGCCGTTTCCCCGCAGCGCGCGAACGGCGGACTTCGCCGCGCGTCGCGGTTTCGCTGCCGGTGTTCGTGCGGACGGACGGGATGCCATGGCCGGAAGACGCGATGACGCGGGATTTTTCGGCGATGGGAATGAAATTCGAGACCTCGCGCGTTTATGCGACAGGCGAGACGGTGCGCACAAGAATTCCGTGGGGCGAATGGGCCGAAGCGGGCGAAATTTTCGGGCGCGTGGTGCGGGTCGAGGGCAGCGAGGCGGGAGCCACAGCGCCCTCGGTTCGCGGGAGCCGCTCGGCAGTTACTGCGGTGGCGGTCGAATGGACGGATCCCATGCCGAGGGCGAGCTACACCCAGGAAGCGCGACAGGAGTAAGGCGTGGCTGCGGCCGGCGGCGAAGAGCGCGGCATCAGCGGGCGGCAAACGAACCACAACGCAATGGCGGACGTCTTCCACAGAAGTTTTTTCCTGAACGGACCGGCCGGCCGGCTCGAGGCGCTGCTCTGGACCGCGGCAAACGCGCAGCCGAGTTTTTCCGCGCTGGTGTGCCATCCACATCCGCTCTTTGGCGGCACGATGCACAACAAAGTTGTGTATCAGGCGGCGAAGGCGCTGCACGAGTGCGGCGCCCCGGTGCTGCGGTTCAATTTTCGCGGAGCAGGCCTGAGCGAAGGCGTTCACGACCAGGGGCGCGGCGAGCGCGACGACGTTCGCGCGGCGCTCGATTACCTGGCGGCGGAATTCCCCGCGCTGCCGATATTGCTCGCGGGATTCAGCTTTGGATCGTCGGTGGGGCTGCGCGTTGGCTGCGGGGATGGACGCGTGACGGAGCTGATCGGGATGGGGCTGCCGGTCAACAACGTGGATATGTCGTTCTTGCAGACCTGCGAAAAACCAAAGTTGATTTTGCAGGGCGGCAGCGACCAGTTTGGAGCGCGCGATAAGCTGGAGGCGCTCTACGCCACCGCTCCGGAGCCGAAGCGGCTGGTGATTTTCGAGGGAGCGGATCATTTTTTCGCGGGCTCGCTGCCGAAGATGGGCGAAGCGATCGAAGAGTGGGTCACCGAACGGCACGCGCGACCCAAAGCCGGTTCGGTGCGTTAAGAGCTGCTCCGGCTTACGGGATTTTGTTCGAAGAGCTTGAGGAATTCGTCGCGCGGGGCGGGCTCGATTTGAAGCATTCGCAAATTGGCGCGCACATGCTCGACGCGGCTCATGCCCGTAAGCGCGGTGGTTACGGCGGGAACTGAGCGGGCGAATTGCAGGGCGCGCTCCGCGTCGGTTTGGCATCCGAGGGCGGTGGCAATGTATGTGGGCAGATTGCGGGTGAGCTGGCCCTGCAACAGTGATGCGCTGACGACCAACGTAATGCCGAGGGCGCGGGCGGCTTGCACTGTGGCCAGGGTTTTTCCGTGGACGGTTTGATTCGGGCGCAGCAACCCTTCCGGCATCGCGAGATTCATCGGCAACTGCAAAAAGCGGAAGTGATGGTCCGCGCCGGCAACTTCGCGAGCGAGCGCTTCGATTTCGCCGAGCGACATATATCCGGGCGACTGCACGTTTTCGCGGAACGCATTCCACGTCGCTAATCCGTACGCGCCGATTTTGCCGGAAGCGACCGCGGATTCGAAGAATTCGAAGGCGGCGCGAACGCGCCGGACAAACTCGTCCGCCGGCACGTCGCCCAACTGCGTTTCCGGATTGTGAAGGTAGAAAACGTCAACTGCCTGGACGCCAAGATTCGCAAGGCTGCGACTGAGCTGATCGTCGAGAAAGCGAGGCGCCATGCAGTGGCACCCGGCGGCGATCTCCTCAGGATTCAGAATCCCAGGCTCGAGATATTCGCGGGCAAAGTACTCTTCGACATCCTCGGGCATTTCGCCGTCGGGCGTGAGGAAACCGGCCTTGGTGCAAAGCACGATCTCATCCCGCGCGTAGCCTTTTACCGCAAGGTGCTTCAGCGCCGCTCCGATGGAGCGCTCGCTGCGCTGAAAGCGGTAATTGATCGCCGTATCGACAACGTTGATCCCGCCCTCCACAGCGGCGGTCACGGATTCGGTGTATCCGTGGTCGGTAGTCTCGTCGGGATCGCCGAGATACGTTCCGATGCCGACCGATGACATCACCAGCCCGCCCGGAATTTCGCGGAAATAGCCGGGCGCGGATGCGCCGTGGAAGCGCGCGGCATAGCGCAGCGTTCCCTGCGGAGTAGCGCGTCCAGAAAGCCTCGGTTTATCGGAACTGCTCGAACGATGCATGCAGACCTCAGCGATCAAAAGTCGGGCGCAGTATAGCAAACAGGACCGGTACACGAAGCGGCGCAGGCCGTTTCATTCCACGATGCGCGTGGTCATTTGCTCGGCCGGTTCTCCTCCCACCATGCCCTGCGCGATAATCAATTCGCGCGCCCGGACGCGTATCTTGGGCAAATTGTAGGCGAAGAAAAGGGCCCCCAGAATGGCGATCGAACCGCCCAGCGCCAGCGTGTAGGGCGCGCCGACGCGTTCGGCAAGCGCGCCGTACAGCAGCGAACCGACCGGCGCCATGCCCATGAAAAGCATGGAGTACACGGACATGATGCGGCCGCGCAGTCGGTCTGGGACCATCACCTGAATGAGCGTGTTGGCAGACGCGTTCTGCGTCATCATCGAAAAGCCCATCGGAACCAAGAAACAAATCGACAACAAATAAATGCGCGAGAA
>JAGWRH010000267.1 GCA_028876695.1 Acidobacteriota bacterium
AAGTGGAAATTGGGATGGGCGTAGAAACCGGGTTCGCGCAGATTGTGGCCGAAGAGCTGGATGTGGCGCCCGCAGCCGTCAGCTTCGTGATGGGCGATACTTCGTTGACGCCGGATCAGGGCGGCGTGGGCGGCAGCACGTCGATCGCGATGGGCGCACAGCCGCTGCGCAACGTGGCGGCCACGGCACGTTCGCTGCTGCTGCAGGTCGCGGCGCAGCGGTTGAGCGTTCCGTTCGATGATCTGCAAGTGACTCGCGGGGTGGTGACGGCGAAAGACGACGAGTCGAAGCGCATATCGTACGCCGAACTGGCCGGCGGCACGGACCTGAACGATCTGCTGAAAGTGACGGGACGCGGATTCGCATTGAATGTTATCGGCAGGGGACAGCCGAAAGATCCATCCACGTACACAGTGGTCGGCAAGCCGCTGCCGCGCGTGGATATTGGACCGAAGGTTTTGGGTCAGTGGAAATACGTGACGGATGTGCGCGTGCCGGGAATGCTTCATGGGCGCGTAGTGCGCCCGGCAAGCGCAGGCGCGAAGTTCGTGAGCGTGGACGATACGGCGGCGAAATCGATTCGCGGCTATAGGCAAACGGTGGTCGAGGGAAATTTTGTCGGAGTGGTGGCGGAAAGCGAATGGGCGGCGATTCGTGCCGCGCGAGTGTTGCAAGTCACCTGGAGCGTGCCGGAGGACGTTTTCCCGTCGCAAAGTGATTTGTACGAACACATGCGGACGGTTGCGCCGAAAGCGAGCAAAGACACGCTGAAAACCGGCGATGCGGAAGGCGCCATCGCCGCCGCCGCGAAAAAAGTGGACGCGAGCTATGAATGGCCGTTCCAATCTCACGCCACCATGGGGCCGGGATGCGCGGTGGCCGATGTTCAGCTCGACGGCATCACGACGGTGTGGTGCGGCGGCCAAAAACCGCACGCGTTGCGGCAGGGTTACGCGGAATTGCTGAAGGTGCCCGTCGAAAAAGTGCGAGTGATCTGGACGGAAGATGCCGGATCGTACGGGCGGCCGGGGTTTGAGGATACCGGCGCGGATGCGCTGCTGCTTTCGCGCGCCGCGGCAAAACCGGTGCGCGTGCAATGGATGCGCGACGACATGACGGCGTGGGGAACCAAAGGCCCAGCCGCGATCTTCGATGCTTCGGCGGGGCTGAACGACAAAGGTGAAGTGCAAGCGTTGCGATTCAGCACGCGCGCGTTTTCGGGCGGCGAGACGATGTTCTTGCCCGCGGCCGCCGGAAATTTTCTGGGCGCGCAACTGACCGGAGTTCCGAATACTTCCGGAGTCGACGAGTTCGCGCAATGGGGCGCCGAATGCGTGGCCTACAATTTTGCGAGCGTTCATGCCGATGCGCACGTAGTGCCCGCGTTTTTGCCCGCCTGTTCGCCGATGCGGACCAGCCACTTGCGCGATCCGGAAGGACCGGCCACCGCTTTCGCTGCCGAATCGTTCATCGACGAAATCGCGGCTGCGGCAGGGGCCGATCCGATCGCCTTTCGGATGAAATATACCAACGACGCGCGGCTGCAAGCGACGCTGATCCGCGCAGGTGAGGCGTTTGGCTGGGATCCGCGCCCGTCCCCGAAACGTGCGGGCAACGGAGAAATCGCGACCGGACGCGGAGTGGCCATCGCGCTGCGAGGCGGCACGCGAGTCGCGACCATCGCGGAAGTGGAAGTGAACCGTGGGACGGGAGCGGTGCGCGTGAAGCGGCTTGTGTGCGCCCACGATTGCGGCCTCGTGGTGAACCCGCAGGCTCTGCGCGGGACCATCGCCGCAAACCTGATCCAATCGCTCAGCCGCGGCATGAAGGAAGAAGTGGCCTTTGACGCCAATCGCGTGACCAGCGCGGATTGGTACAGCTACCCCGTGGCCAGAGCATCGGACGTGCCGGACGCGGTGGAAATCGTGCTGATCGACCATCCTGAAATTGCGCCGAGCGGCGCGGGCGAGCCTGCCAGCCGTCCGACGGCGGCTGCGATTGCCAATGCGATCTTTGACGCTACCGGCGCGCGCGTGCGGCGAGCGCCGCTCACACCGGCGCGTGTGAAAGCGGCGCTCGCCACGACACATCCCGGGCACGCGGCGCGCGCCTGAGGCAGAGACGTTCGCCGAATAACGATGGATTCCATCCGCACCCTGTTCTCTGCAGAAACAGAGCCGCAACAACCTTGCTTGCCTGAAGAACTTCGCGGGTTGTATGGCGGAGACCTGCGGTTTCCCGAGCCCCCAATTGGACGTCCGTACGTTTTCGCGAATTTCGTGACCACGCTTGATGGCGTTGTCAGCTTCAATATGGCGGGGCGGTCCGGCGGAGTTTCGGTCAGCGGCGCGAACGAAGGCGATCGTTTCATCATGGGCCTGCTGCGCGCCTCGGCGGACGCGGTCGTGGTCGGCGCCGCGACCGTCGGAGCCGTTAGCCGCGGAGGGCTCTGGACAGCGGAATTCATCTACCCGCCGGCGAAAGAGCTATACACGCGCTATCGCGCGGGCCTGCCGCGTAAGCCCGAACACCCCTTGATCGTGGTGGTGACGGCGCGGGGAAGTCTGGACCTGAACCGCGCAATTTTTCGAACGCCGGGCATTCGAGTTGCCATCATCACGACGGATCGGGGGCGGGAGAAACTTGTCGCCGCAGGATCGGAGCAATTGGCGTCAACCAGGGTGCACGCGCTCGACGCCGCGGACGATCGCATCGAACCCGGTGCAATCCTGGAAGTGCTGACCCGCGAATATCAAGTCCGCCATCTGTTGCATGAAGGCGGGCCGACGCTGTTCGGCGGCTTTTTGGCGTCTGGTTTTATCGACGAGCTTTTCCTCACGCTCGCGCCGCAGATTGCGGGCAGGGTCAACGAACGTCCCAGGCCAGGTTTGGTGGAGGGCACGGCATTCACACCGGCCACGGCTCCATGGCTCTCGTTAGCGACCGCGAAGCAGGCGGGAAGCCACCTGTATTTGCGTTACCGCAAGCAGACCTGAGATCATTTGCGAACGCAAGAGCCGCGAGGGTGCATGCCCGCCCCCCAAGTTCGTTGTTCACCGGCTACATTCTGCTTGCGTTAAGCTCCATGCACAATCCTCAGGACGTGAATCGTCTTCGTGGTTTTGTCGTAGCTTCCAGTGACGCGTACTTTTTCGCCCGCGAAGGCGGCCGGTTTTGTCTGGTCGTCCAGCTGGTAAATCGTTTTTGTCGCGCGATTGAATAGCACGAATTTGGAACCTGCCTTCACGCAATCCAGCGTGCACTCCTTGGCGGTTTTGATGTCCATGGATTTCATCATTTTCGCGTGGGAGCCAAGCTGAGCGCAGGAGCTATCCATGATTTCGCCAGTGAAGGATCGGGTGGCAGCCGGAGCAGGCGTGGGCAGCAGCAGAAGGGACGCAACGAGCATGAGAAGAATCGTTTTCATCTTTCCTCCGTAAATTAATTAGTGTTCCGCGGGTTCCCTTGGAAAGCAGATGGTCAGAAGAAACGCACTCTCTTGCAAAGCTTCGATGTCATGCGGGAGCGCGCGTTCAAGCGCCAGCAAGTGTCCCGCCGGCGGATCGAACAGCTTGTCGCCGGCGTGCATTCGAATGTGTCTCTTCAAAACTTGAACCGAAGTCCTGCCTGCTTCATCGGATGCTCCCGATTGAGAAACGGTGCAGTTGCGCGAAACTTGCATCGAACGCTGCGATACATAAAGGACGCGCTCCGCGGCTTCCGAACCGCGTTACGTGGCACAAAAGCAGGCTAGCCGCGGACTTGATCGGAGCCAGAGCGGCTATTGCGCCTCGCGGAGCTCCACCTCGACAGGCTGCCAAGCTACAAAACTGCCTCTGTCGCAACCAACGCACCGAACGACGTGCGCCGTGCGCGAGCGGGTTCGACGAGGGCGGAACCGATCAATCCGGGAAACTCGAAGCTGAACGGAAACACAAAATGGAACTTTTCCCAGAATCGAATCTTCTCGCCTACTTCCCCCGGGAGCCGCAGGGTCACGTAGCGGCCATCCAGGCGAATTCTGGCGTCCCGCAATCCCACGCTCGCGTATTCAACGCCCAGCTCTCGTTTCAGCGCCAAAGCGACCATGCAGGCGGTCGTGCGCATTGCCCGGCCTTCGAGGATATCTTGCCATGTGACGTGTACTCGCATATCTACCTCCACTTCTAGTTCACGGATTTTGCCGCCGCCGCGCGTACTTTCGCCCATCGGCGTTTTGCAGCTCTGGAGATTTTCTGCCGCGCCGCCGACGACAGGACCCGTTTTTTGATGCCGTTCGATGCGCCGTCGATCGATCGGCCCAGCGCCCGCTCCGCGGCCCTGATGCTATCCAACTGGTGCTGGAGTTTGCGCACTTGGATTTCGAGCTTTTGTTTTTCGCGTTTGATTGCCCCCACAAGGTTCATGGAAATGCCTCCGCGTCGAGTGTATTCCAGCGCGCGAGAGGATGCTAGTCTGTCGTACCCTGGCGCCGCGGGGAGCGCATGGTATCCGGCCGAGCCCTGTCGGCCTCGGATGCGCAGATCGGGTCGGGTCCGCTCCGCTATTCAAACGTCCCTCGGGATATTTCCGGTGCCTTGGTGCTCAGGTGATCACCCCGCATGCCGAATGGCGGCAACCGATAGCTGCACATAGGCATCCCTAATCGAGAGCCGCCCCGCCCGGCCAGCCACACGGTCGCTTGCGTTCACATTAATGTCCACCGCCGCCACAAGGAGAAATTTCATGAAGCGCATGCCGTTCCTTTTGCCCCTTTTGCTGATCGCCGGCTTAATCGCGCCGCTGGCATCGGCGCAGCACGTTGAACTGGGAGTGTTCGGCGACTACACCCGGCTCACGCAGACGAAAACCAACATGCTCGGGTTGGGCGCGCGCTTGGGATTCAACGTCGTCCATCCCGTGTTGTTCGAAGCGCAAATGGCCTACGACTTCGACCAGGCGTTCACGGAGGGATTCACAACGTCGAGCGGCGGAACGCTGAGCACGGCGAACTCGAACGTGAAAGTGCTAAAGGCCCTGTTTGGTCCGAAGTTGCAGGTCGGCGGTCCAGTGAAATTTTTCGTCACGGCGAAGGGCGGATTTATTCATTTCACCCTCAGCCCGGCGGCGGCATCCGGATCGGGTGCGATCAGCACGATTCAAAACCTCCGTCTCAACAATGTGGACGGAATGTTTTATCCCGGCGCGGGTCTGATGGCGAGCATTGGACCGGTGGGATTGCGGCTCGACGTAGGCGATGACATGTATTTCGCCGGCGGCGCGCACAATAACTTCGTCGTCCAATTCGGTCCCGTGATTCATTTTTAGCCGGCGGGCTGCCCGGCCCGATTCGCGCTTGGGACGGAATTGTAGCCTGGTCAGCGGCCCGGCGGGCGGCGCTTGCTCGTTGCCGAGTGGTGCGCCGCGAATTCCACCACCTGGCGGCCGACAGCATCGAGTGCATTCGCGGCTTTCGCATCGGTGCAGTTTCCGTACGCGTCGAAGACCGGCTCCGAGGTGTTCAGGGAGGCGCCGATCGGCGTGGGCCAGCCGCGCAGCGCGTGGACGATGGACCGCAGCGCTTCCAGCGTGGTAACAGACGCCTGCCATCCAGCCGCCGTCACCACTAGCCCAACTGCGCGGCCATCCAGGTACGTTCGTTCATCCGCCCGCAGGTCTTCGAGCAGGTCGAGCGCGTTTTTCACCAGGCCCGAAACTCCGCCGTGATAACCGGGGCTTGCCACGATCAATCCATCCGCGCGGCGCACCGTCTCCACCAACTCGCGCTGCTCGTCGGTGCGCGATTGATGTTCCGGAGCAAAATGCGGCAAGCGCGAGAGAAATGCTCCACTGAAGCAAACGATGTTCGCGCCCGCGGCCTCCGCGGCGCGTAACGCCAGCCGCAGCGCCCGATCGGTGGAAGATTGCGCGCGCGTTGTCCCGCCGATCCCGACCACCAGCGGCTTATCCGGATTTTCAGGGTTGAGTTCGGCCATTGGGATTCGGCGTCAGTCCCCGGCCGATCGCGCGAGCGGTTCGACGCACATATCCAGTGCCTCCGCGATACGGTCGTGAATGAAATTCAATTCCGCCGAGGAGATCACATACGGCGGCAGGATGTAAATCACATTCCCTAGCGGACGCAGCAGCACGCCCGCGTCGATAAAGAACTCGTATAGTTTTGGGCGCATCTTGGAGAAATATCCGGGATCGTCCGCCTTCAATTCCACCGCCGCCATCGTGCCGATGGACCGGACGTCTCCCACCGCGGGATGATTGCGGATTGCCGCGATGCGCTCGCCATGGATTTTCGCGATCGCCGCGATGCGCTCGAAAACCGGCTCGCGCTCGAAGATCCGCAAGCTGGCAACGCCTGCCGCGGCCGCGATCGGATTTCCCGTGTACGAATGGCCGTGGTAGAACGTTTTCGCCGGATCGCTGCTCGCGAAAGCCCGATGAATTTCATCGGTGCACACGGTGGCTGCCATGGGCAGCACTCCTCCGGTAAGCCCCTTCGAGAGGCACATCAGATCCGGCACAACTCCCGCCAATTCGCCCGCGAACATGCGCCCGCACCGGCCAAAACCGGTCAGAACTTCGTCATCAATCAGCAGCACTCCGAATTCGGTGCACATCTTCCGCACCCGCTGCAGGAATTCCACCGGATGAACGATCATTCCGCCGGCCCCCTGCAGCAGCGGTTCCACGATCACCGCGGCGATCTCGTCGTGCTTCTGCTCGAGCAGCATCCGCACTTTATCCGCGCACTCGATATTACACGTCGCTCGCTCGCGTCCCACCGGGCAGCGATAGCAATACGCCGAATGCACGCGGTGGACCGAAAATAAAAGGCCGCGGAACGATTCAGTGAATCCCGAATCGTCGCCCACGGACATGGCGCCAACTGTGTCGCCGTGGTACGCGTGCTCGAGCGCCACGATCC
>JAGWRH010000268.1 GCA_028876695.1 Acidobacteriota bacterium
CTCCCGATTCAAAACGAAAATGGTGCTCGGCGCGATGGGCGTGTCGCTTCTGCCTGTGGTGTTTTTGTTTTTCTTCAGCTACGCGCTCGTCAACCGGACGCTGAACAACTGGTTTCCGCGCCCGCTAGAAATCGCGAGCGAGCAGAGCCGCGCGCTCATGGCGGAAATCACCGGCCGCAGCTACTCGCGCATGTCCCAGCAAGCCGCGGCCGTCTGCGCGCTGCTCGAACAAAAGCATGTCGCTTGGCCGGACGCCGCGCGCGCCGCGGCCCCGGACGCTGATGCAATCTGGAGGGTCACCGCCGGCGGCTCCCTTCAACAGATTTTCCCGAATCAGTTGGCCGCGCTTCATCCCGTTCAGGAGCATGCAACTCTCTCGGCAACTCTTCCGAGCGGCACCGAGATCTGGACCGGCGCCGGCGGAGCGTACCTTGCCGGCCGCGCCGCGTGCGGCGCCGGAGCTATTCTGGTGGCCCGGATCGTCCCCGCCGATTTTATCCAGCGATATAACGCGATCGAATTGCAAACCGAGATCTACCAGCAGCAAAAGGAACAACTGCGGCAATACAAGCGCGAAATTCTGCTGGCACTATCGCTCATCACCCTGCTCTTGATCTTCAGCACCACGTGGGTCGCTCTCTTTCTCTCGAAGCAGGTTACGGTGCCGATCCAGGCCCTCGCGGAAGCCACGCGCGAACTATCCAGCGGACACTTTAACTACCGCATTGACGTCCAGGCGCAGGATGAGCTTGGAACCCTGGTGCGGTCGTTCAATCGCATGGCGCAACAGCTCGACGAAGGACGCCAGCAGATCACTGCATTCACAACGAGTCTGGAGGAAGCCGTCGAAGAGCGCGAGCGCCGCCGCAAGTTGATGGAAGCGATCCTCGAAAATATCCCCACGGGCGTAGTCTCGCTCGACCCATCCGGCGCGGTCGCGCGCGTGAACGGGGCGGTGATCGAGATCCTAGGCCAGCATGCGCGAGACGCGCGCACCCTGCCCGATCTGCTCGGCGAAAACGCCGCGCGCGCCGTGCTGCACCTCATGCGGCGTTCCCTCCGCATGGGCGCCGCTTCGCGCGAACTGGAAATTGCCACGCGCGGGCGGCTGGTGCGGACCGCGGTGACGGTCAGCTCCCTCGGGCCGCGCCGTTCCAATCCGGGATTCGTTGTGGTTATCGACGACCTCACCGAGCTTTTGAGCGCGCAAAAAACGGCCGCGTGGCAGGAAGTGGCGCAGCGCATTGCGCACGAAATCAAGAATCCGCTGACGCCGATTCAGCTCTCCGCGCAACGAATTCTGCGCCACCTGGACCGCACAGCTAGCGCGCGCCCCTCGGCGCAGCCGTCGGAGTTCGAAAAGCTCGCCGCCGAGTGCGCTTCTCTGATCGAGCGCGAAGTGCAGACGCTGGAATCTCTGGTTGGCGAATTCTCGCGCTTCGCGCGCTTTCCGTCGGCGCGGCTCACGCCCTCGGACGTCAATCCGGTGGTCGAGAGCGCGATCGCCCTGTTTCAAGGGCGTCTCGAAGGAATTTCCGTGCGGGCCGATCTGGCCGCCTCGCTTCCGCCCATCAAAGTCGATGCCGAACTGATGCGCCAGGTGCTCGCAAACCTGATCGACAATGCGGCTGAGGCCATGGAAGGCTCGCGCGTACGCGATTTGCGCGTGGCGACGCGAGCTCTGGGCGATGGCGACGCCGTCGAAATCGAGGTATCCGATAGCGGCCACGGAATTTCCCCCGCGGATAAAGACAAGCTCTTTCTGCCGCACTTTTCAACCAAAGACCGCGGCACGGGCTTGGGCCTTGCAATCGCCAGCCGGATCGTCGCCGAGCACAATGGCACCATCCGCGTGGAAGACAATTTTCCCGGAGGCACGCGAATCCTGCTGCGATTTCCCGCCATCGATGCGGTCGCGCCCACGCCGGCGGGTTAGTTCGAAAGCGCCATGAGCACAAGAATTCTGATTGTTGACGACGAGATGGGAATCCGCCAGTCGCTCGGCGCGCTCCTGCGTGAGGAAGGCTATGAAGTCGACGCCGTTTCGAGCGGCGAGGAGTGCCTCACGCGCCTCGATTCCCAGGAGTACGACCTGATTCTTCTGGACGTGTGGCTCACCGGAATGGACGGCCTGGAAACACTCGAAAAGCTGCAAGCCCGCGAACCCGCCCCGATGGTGGTGATGATCTCGGGTCACGGCAACGTCGAAACCGCGGTCCGCGCCACCAAGCTCGGCGCTTTCGACTTTTTGGAAAAGCCGCTTTCCATCGAGAAAGTCGTGCTGGTCGTGCGCAACGCGCTGGATTTCACGCGCCTCGATCGCGAAAATCAGCGCCTTCGAGCGGAACTCGAGGAGCGCTATCAAATCGTCGGCGCAAGCGTGCCGATGAAGGCGCTGCGCCAGCAGATTGCCTTGACCGCGCCCACCTCCGGGCGCGTTTTGATCTTCGGCGAGAGCGGCACAGGAAAGGAGCTGGTGGCCCGCGCGCTGCATGCCAATAGCCCCCGCCGCGCCATGCCTTTCGTCGAAGTCAACTGCGCCGCCATCCCCGAGGAGCTCATCGAGTCCGAAATGTTCGGCCACCGCAAAGGCAGCTTCACCGGCGCGAGCGAGGACAAGCCCGGAAAATTCCAGAAGGCCGACGGCGGCACGCTTTTCCTCGACGAAGTGGGAGATATGAGCTTGAAAACGCAGTCGAAAGTCCTGCGTATCCTGGAACAACAGACCGTCGAGCCGCTGGGATCGAATCAGTCCGTGAAAGTGGACGTGCGCGTGCTCGCCGCCACCAACAAAAAACTCGAGGATGAAATCTCGAAGGGCAGCTTTCGCGAAGACCTGTTTTACCGGCTCAACGTGATTCCCTTCTACGTTCCAGCCCTTCGCCAACGCACCGAAGATATACCCATACTCGCCGCGCATTTTCTGGCCAGCTTCTGTGAAGCGTACGGAAAAAAATCCAA
>JAGWRH010000269.1 GCA_028876695.1 Acidobacteriota bacterium
GTTAGAAAAAGCGCGACGGTGCTTTGATGCCCGGGCACTTGGCCCCACTGCGAAACGACATCGCAGGGTCCGAGCGCGTCGTGAACGCGGATCAGTTCTGCGATCTCTGGCCGCGCGGAACAGTCAAGCAACAGCACCGGAAGCATGCGCCCGCCATGAACGCCGACAGTGCTTATTGCGGCGTCCGCAACGATGGGAACGGGACGTGCCTCCTCCAGTCGTTTAATCGCTATGTCAGTTTTTTTCGGTTTCATCGGTCCATTGCCGCAACATGATTGGACCACTGTCCATCGGGAGGTTGTGTGCATCTTCCAAGATCAGGTTCTGTCCGTCGATCGTCGCGTCGCCGATCACGGCGTTTTCTAAAGAAAACAGCAACCAGCCCGAGACGGTCTGGTGGGCATCAATCCGCTCGGGAAGGCGGAAAACCGTCGCCGGACGTTCGTCACGGTGCTGATGCTCCTGAAGTGTTGTGTCGTGGGGGACCCGGCAGATAACCGGCGCGCCGCTCTGCAGAGTATAGGTTATCTGGAGCTCAGCACGCGCAATCGAATTATCAATGTCCGTGGGATTACTGACTGAGACGAGGAGGCCAAACAGTTGCCGTTCCGGCACCAATTGGCGGTAGCCATTGACAAGATATATGCCGAGCCTGGGCCTGCGACGGCTCTCCTGCTCTTCGGTGAGCAAGAGCGCGTGGGCAGCAGTTCTCGCTGACCTCCATGCGACCAGCAGAGAGCCGCAAGAAACTGCGAGAGCTAACGCCGAAATCCAGACCTCGGAAACGGAGCTTTCCCATGCGCCCGTCATTGGCCTCTTCGTCCGGTGGGCCGGATTTTACCGCTAACTATCGATTACTGCCAGGCGGCGGAGACGGCTTCGAGTTCGCGATGGAGGCCGCGGGAAACTTCGATCTGGCCGCGGACGAAGCGTTCGTGATTTTCCTCGAGATCGTCAGGGACGTAACGGTAATTGACGGTGACTCCGAAGGATTCCTCGATGCCGTAGGGACGCAAATTGCCGAACGCGTTGATGCGTTCGATGCGCGCGCCATTGGAAAGATGGAATGTGGCGACGGGATCGTAAAGCTTGCCCGCTTTCCCCGCCCCGGCGGGCAGGCGCGCGTGGGTGAGGTACGCGAGAGCGACACGCTCCAACGGCGCGACGAGGGCGCGGCGCAGCGCGCCAGACGGCAGACGCTCGCGCGAGCGCCCCAGCAACCGGAGAAACGCTTCCGCGGGATCGCGCTTGCCGGTGGCGGAGGTCAGGCTGGGCGCGAAATCCTCGAGCAGACGGACGAGCCGCTCGTGCGTGATCCCGTCTTTATCTTCGGTGTCGGCCAGGGCCTGAGCGAAGCGGGGCATGGGCGAAAGCGTGCTGTAGATCTTGATATTCGGGAATTCGGCCGCAAGTTCGGCGACCACCTGCTTGATCAGGAAATTGCCGAAGGGAACGTTGCGCAGACCCTTCAGGCAGTTGTTGATCGAGTAGAAGATGGCCGTATCCGCGCGCGAAGGATCGCTGACGGGCGCGTGGGGATCGAGCAGCGGCTCGAGTTCGCCGAGGATGCCGCTGGAGAGCGCGACTTCGACGAAGATGATCGGCTCGCTGGCGAGCGCGGGATGAAAAAACGCGAAGCAGCGGCGGTCGGCTTCGAGGCGGCGGCGCAGGTCGGCCCAGCCGTTAATTTCGTGGACCGATTCGTAGCGGATCAACTTTTCGAGAATGAGCGCGGAGGTCTGCCAGCTAATGCGTTCCAGGCGCAGAAAACCGCGGTTGAACCAGGAGCGGAAAAGGTGGCGCAGGTCGGCATCGAGCGGCTCGAACGCGCCGGCATTGCCGTTGCGAGAAACATCGAGCAAATCGCCGCGAAGCGCGACCAGAGTTTCCGTACCGCCTGGGGCCGTATTGATGCGGCGGATGAGTTCCTGGCGCGGCGCCTCGACAGCGGCGGAAAGCGCGGCGAGAGTTTTCGTGCCGGGATTCTTCTGATACTCAGCGGAGGCGCGGAGAATGCCGGCAGCGTCCGGCGAAAATTCCCTGCACAGCATTTCGAAAAAGCTCGGGCGCTGCGCGGGACCCATCGCGCGATAGCTATTGATGATTTCCTGGGCGACAGCCGTCTGCGAGGCTTCGCCGCGTTCGGAAAGCAACCGATGGCAGAGGAACTGCATGTCGCCGCCGCGCCGCGATTGCATGGCGCGCAGCAGGTTAGTCAGGAAGCCCATGAACCGGACCATTATAACGCGGCGAGCGCCGGGTTGAGCGCCCGCGGGAGAACCGAGTATGCCGGCTGTAACCGGGATGTAACGCCGCGGCAAGCGATCCTACGAGCGCTGCGACCCCGGGACAACGAACAAAGCCGATCCTTCGGTCGCGTTGCTCGCTCGGGATGACGACCCCTGCCTGCGGCAAGCGGGCTCGCCGGGGCGTCACTTTCCGAGCAGCTGGCGGGCGATGACGAGGCGCTGAATTTCGCTGGTGCCTTCGCCGATGGTGCAGAGCTTCACGTCGCGATAAAACTTTTCGGCGGGGTAATCCTTGATGAAGCCGTAGCCGCCATGGATTTGGACGGCTTCGTTGGCAACCCGCACGGCGACTTCTCCGGCGTAGAGCTTGGCCATGCTGGCTTCGCGGGTGATGCGCGATTGGGCGGACGATTGAGCGGCGCGGTCGGCGAGCCAAGCGGCGCGATAGGTGAGCAGGCGCGCGGCTTCGATCTGGGTGGCCATATCGGCGAGCTTGAATTGAATGGCCTGAAATTCGGCGATGGGCTTGCCGAATTGCTTGCGTTCCCTGGCGTAACGCAGAGCCGATTCGTAGGCGCCCTGCGCCATGCCGAGGCCGAGCGCGGCGATGGAAATGCGTCCACCATCGAGAATCTGCAGGCAATTGACAAACCCTTGGCCTTCGCGTCCGAGGAGATTTTCGGCGGGCACGCGGCAATCGGTGAAAACCACCTCGCTGGTGTCGCTGGCACGCAGGCCGAGCTTGTTTTCCTTTTTGCCGGGGCGGAAGCCAGGAGTTCCCTTCTCGACGATGAAGGCGGAGATGCCGTGGTGCTGCTTTTCGGGGCTGGTGACCGCCATGGCGACGCAAACGTCGGCGTAGTGGCCGTTGGTGGTGAAGGTTTTCGAGCCGTTCAATAACCAACCGCCGTTATTTTTAGCGGCGACGGTGCGCGTGCCGCCCGCGTCGGAGCCGGCTTCGGGTTCGGTGAGCGACCAGCAGCCAAGTTTTTTGCCCTGCGCGAGAGGCGCGAGATACTTCCGCTTCTGCGCATCGGTGCCGAACTTGAAAATGTGATTGCCGCAGAGCGAATTGTGCGCGGCGACGATGATGCCGACGGAGCCATCGACGCGCGAAAGTTCCTCGATGATCAGGGCGTATTCGACGTATCCCATGCCCGCGCCGCCGTAATTTTCGGGAAAAATCACGCCGAGAAAACCCATATCGGCGAGCTTGGGAATCAGTTCGGACGGGAAATGCGAGGCTTCGTCCCATTCCATCACCTGGGGCGCGATTTCCGCCTCGGCGAATTCGCGAACGGTGCGGCGAAGCTGCCGCTGATCGTCGGTAAGCGAGAATTCCAATGGTCCCTCGCTGGCGGGCTGATGGGCCCGCGGCGCGCAGATCAGTTATAGCATGCGACGGTTCGAAGCGCCGGAAGCGGAGCAGACGTGATTCGCGGCGAACACGAGACAGGCCGACTAAATCCGCGAGGTTGCAAGCGGCGCAGAGGATGCGAATGACCGTCGAAGCAGATATCTCGCTCCGCTCAAACGGCGAGCGGGTTCGGAATGCCGTGCGACGAATATTGCGAGGGGTTGGGCCAACCTAAGAGAGATCCTTCCTTCGTATCCGCCAAAAGCCGACTCGTTCAGGACGACGATCGCCGTTCGCGCCTCAGAGGGCGAGCGTGGCGACGCCGGAGCGGTGGCCGACAGCGCGCAGCACCAAGTCTGCCATAGCGCGGATCAGCAGAGGCGAATCGTTCAGCCCGGGCGTCATGTAAAAATCCTCGACGCCGAGGGAGTGGGCCAATTCGCGCGCTTCAAGGTTGATTTCGTGCAACGTCTCGATGTGATCGGTTAAGAACGCGATGGGAATTACCAGCAAGCGGCGCATGCCTTCGCTCGCGAGCTTGGCGATCGTGCCGGTGAGCGATGGCTCAAGCCACTTCTGCGGGCCGACTTTGCTCTGAAAGCAGAGCACGTGCGGATTGGCCCACGCACCCAATTCGCGAACCAGTTCGACCGTAGCGGCAATGTGCTTCGGATAGGGATCGCCCTTTTCGACCAGCGACACCGGCAGGCCATGCGCGCTGAAAACCAGGCAAACATTGTCCGGATCGGGCAAATGTTCCAGCACGCCGTTGATGCGCTCGACGATAGCGGCGATGTAGTCCGGATGATCGTAAAAATGATCGATGCGCTGGACCGGAACTTTCGGTTTGTAGAGGCGGTGCCATTCCTTGAGGCTGCTGCCGGTGGTGGCGAAAGAATAGTGCGGATAGAGCGGCAGCAGAACCAACTCGTCGTAGGGCGCGGATTCGAGGGCGGCGATGGCCGCGCGGGTATCCGGGTGCCAATATCGCATTGCCACGACGGCGCGCGCGGAAATGTGCGGGCGCAGCGCGCGTTCGAGGCCGATGGCTTGCTGTTCGGTGAGGCGGCGGATGGGCGACCCTCCGCCGATTTCGGCGTAATGCTGGCGCACCTTCTTCGAGCGCGTGGTGGAAATCAACTTCGCGAGCGGCTTGCGCGCGAGAAACGAGCCGGGAAAGTCGATGATGTCCGGATCGCAGAAAAGATTGTAAAGGAACGGTTCGACGGCCTCTTGCGTGTCCGGCCCGCCCAGTTGAAAGAGAACGATGGCGATTCGTTTTTCCGAGGTCATATTGCGCTACCCGAGCGGCACGGAGGCCGCCGGAAACCCGCTGCGTGGTCCGCTGTCCTTAAGATGCCACAACTGGAGGGACGCTTCCAGAGAAAGAACGCGAACTTGCGCAGCGATCCAAGAACCGCGGCGATGGAGCGAGTTTGGGAATGGGAAATCGGCGACAGGGTCGTATTGACCATGCGCACGAATGAATTTACATTCGTAGCGTGCCCATGCAGAAGATTCAGGTTGGCCAGGTGTGGAAGAAGGACGACACCGGCGAAACTTTTTTAATCACCAAGGTTTACAGCGAAGCGCTTACGAGCTACGCGGTATTGCGAAAAACGGGATCGGAAGATCAGCCGCCGCTGCGAATCAAGATATCGCGAGCCGGCGGATCGCCGGGCCTGCCCGGGTTCACCTTCACGCAAAAATCGGACGATTTTTAACGGCGGATCGTTAGCGGTGTCGCGCTGCCGGCGCGACGCGGCCGGGCGGAGGCGCGGGACCGCTCTATCCACAGCCCGAATTTCCGGCGCGCCGGTATTAGAAGCGGAAAATCAAACCGCCGGTGATCTGAACCTGCTCGGCATAATTATTGATGTTGGCCTGATAGAAGCCGAAGAAGGGGTCGAAGAACGTCCCCACCTGGGAGGTTGTTCGCGTCGGGAGCCAGCGAAAATCGAGGCGCATTCCGACGTGCCTTTCGAAATAATACTTCACCCCGCCGCCAATGTTGAATCCCAGTTTATTGGTGAACGGGAGGGCGCCGTTGGAACCCCAATGCGTGACGCCGATGCCGCCGCCGAAGTACGGCCTCACTTTCGCGGCCGAGTCGTGCATCTGATAGATCACGCCAAGCTGATAATTATCGACGTTGACGTTGCCGACGGGAGAGAACAAACCGCTCACCGGATCGTGGCCTTCGAGAGTGGTGGGCTGGCGGCTCCACATGAATTCCGCTTGCAGCGGGCCGACCAGATCGACATCGCCCATCACACCGTAATCGTAATTGTTGTCGGTCTTGAGATAGTCAAACGGGCCGGTGGAGTTCGGCAAATTGATCTTGCCGAAGAAGCGGCCGCCGAAGAAGCCGGTGATATCGACGTCGCGCGGCTGGGAATAGCCGAAGTGGTATTGCGCGCGCGCGCTGGGCGCGCCCACCAGAAACAGGCCGAGAAGACCCACAGCAGCAGCGGGAACGAATTTGAACAGGCGCATGCATCCTCCGCAAGAACGATCAGATTCGGCGAACACCAAGCTCAACGA
>JAGWRH010000270.1 GCA_028876695.1 Acidobacteriota bacterium
AAGAGATCATTCGCAGGGCGCCGGAAGAGATGCGTGGCGGCGATGTCACGTTCTCATCGCACTTGATGGACGCGGTTCTGCGGTATGACTGGCGCGGCAACGTTCGTGAACTTGAGAACGTCATCGCGCGCTACGTGGTGCTCGGCTCGGAAGAGGCGCTGTTTCCGGAAGGGCCGACCAGCCGGATAGCCAAGCCGGCATTCGCTGTGTCTCCCGGGTCGAACCTTTCCTTAAAGCACATCGCCAGACAGGCCACCCGCCAGATCGAGCAAGAGGCGATTCTCAAGGCTCTCCAGAACAACCAGTGGAACCGTCGAAAAGCGGCCCAAGTGCTGAAGATCAGCTATCGCGCGTTGCTGTACAAAGTACGGCAGGCAGGCCTGCCGGCGAAACGGCCACGCCAGAAGGCCGATGCCGAGGTTCCCATCGACGTCAGCTCACAACCGCGTGTGAACTAGCCGGTCAGCTCCGCATCCTCGAAACCCTGCGCCCAGGGGGACCTAGTACCTGTTTGAAATCACCCCTCGCGCTGCTTGGTTGCCCCCCCTTGGCAGTTGGGCTAGCCTGATTCCAGGATGGGCAAGAACGGCAAGCACAACCTGAGAGTCTGCCTGCTTTCTCCGCATCCGATGGTTCTCACGGAGTTCCATCGCCTGCTGGAAGATTGCGGCTTCCAGATCACCTCGAAGCAGCTGGACTCCATGCTGGCGCCGGACCTTCGCAACCTGGATCTGCCGCGCGCCTCAATCTACGTCGTGGACGCGCACGCGGCGCGACAGGCCACCGGCGTCCTTCTGGGCAATATTCTCGACCATAATGCCACCGCCAAGTTGCTCGTGGTAGGCGAGCGCCTGAAGGAATCGGATAGTTACTCGCTACTCCGCCAGGGCGTGAAAGGCATCTTGACCTATGCCGAGGCCCGTGAACAGCTGCCGCGCGCTCTTCCTCAAGTGGCGTCGGGCGGAATTTGGGTCCCGCGTCCGGTTCTCTCGCGTTTCGTGGACGCAATTTTGAGCGGCCGGCAGGCTCGACGCCTGACGCCCGATGGCAGTCATGACCTCAGCCAGCGCGAGCAGGAAGTTCTGACCGGCTTGCTCGAAAACATGGCCAACAAAGAGCTGGCCCAGAAGATGAGGATTTCGGAGCGCACCGTGAAGTTTCATGTCTCGAATCTTCTGGCCAAATTTGGCGTGCGCCGCCGCGCCGACCTGATCCTGCTCTGCTATCAGCGCCGCGCCGGCGTCTGAGCTCCCCGCATCGCAGTGCAAAAATCTTCCCAGCGCCAACGTCCGTTCCAACCGTCGCCCCGGTTGCGGCTGATATAATGCGAGCTGCGTTATCGCGGAGATTCACGCAGGCATGGCCACGTTTTCGATCGAAAATTTCGGTTGCCGCGCCACGGAAGCCGATGCTTCAGAGATCCGCCTCCAGCTCGCGGAGCGCGGATTGGTGTTGCTGGAGGATCATGCGCGTGCAGAAGTTGTGGTGCTCAACACCTGCACGGTGACGGCGGCGGCCGATTCGCAGGCTCGCGAGGCAATCCGCAAGATACATCGCGCGAATCCTGCCGCGCGCATTATCGTCACCGGTTGTTACGCGCAGCGCGCGCCCGAGGAACTCGCGGCGCTCGAAGGCGTCGAATGGGTGGTGGGAAATTCGCATCGATCGGCCATTTCGCGTCTGGCCTGCAATTTACCTTCGCCATTGCGCGAATCGGCTGCGGATTTTGTGCCCTTGGCCGAACTTTGCGATGCCCCGGGGTCTCTCGCCCGCGGTCCAGCCAAAATTCTTACCGCCGATATCTTCGCGCAAACGGCGGTAGATTTCGCGGCGCCGGACGTAGCGACTCGCGCGTCGCTGGACGATCGCACGCGCCCGATCCTAAAGATTCAGGATGGTTGCAACAATCGCTGCTCGTATTGCGTGATTCCGTTTGTTCGCGGACGCAGCCGCAGCGTCGCACCGGACGCGGTGATTAAAGAGGTGCATCGCCTCGCCGCGGCCGGCGCGAAAGAAGTGGTGCTCAGCGGCATCAATCTTGGCAGCTACGGACGCGACCTCGCGCCGCGAGCCACTCTGGCAGGCATCGTTCGCCGCATGCTGGACGAAACCTCGATCGACCAGATTCGCTTCAGTTCCATCGAGCCGCAGGACGTTACGGAAGACTTCGTATCGCTCGCGGCCAGGTCCGATCGTATCGCGCCGCATTTTCACATCCCGCTGCAGTCCGGAAGCGATCGCATCCTGCGCGCCATGCGCCGCTGGTATCGCGCGGAGCATTACGCCGAGCGCGTGCTGCTGATCTATCGCATGCTGCCGCACGCCGCGATCGGCGCGGACGTTATTGCCGGCTTTCCCGGAGAATCGCCCGCCGACTTCCGCGCCACGTACGAATTCATCGAGCGGCTACCCTTCACCTATTTGCATGTTTTTTCATTTTCGGCGCGGCCTGGAACCGCGGCAGAGCACCTGGCGGATGCCGTGCGCGGCGCCGAAATTCGCGAGCGCGCCCGGGCGCTGCGGCTGCTGGCGCGGAAGAAAGCCGAGGAATTTCGCTCGTTTCAGGGTGGCCGGTCGCTCCGCGCGCTCACGCTAAACCGCCGAGGGAATGATTGGACGGAGGCGCTGACAGGAAATTATCTGAAGCTGCGTATTGCGGGCCTGCATCCCGCGAACGAATGGCACCAGGTTCGCGTCACGGGCGATCCGGAAACCGCAATCGGCTAACCCAGCCGCCTCAGCTCTCGAAAATCACCTGCGCGACCGCCCAATTGCCGCTGTGGGTAATTGAAAGAGAAATGTTGCGGACGCCCAGACGGTCGGCGAACTCCCGCGCCACGCCCGCGAGCCGCAGCGTCGGTCTGCCGCTCGCCTCGCGCGCCACCTCGATGTCCCGCCAGCGGATGCCGTGCCGCCAGCCGGTGCCAAGCGCTTTCATGGCCGCCTCTTTAGCCGCGAATCGCGCGGCGTAGCGCTCGTAGCGGTTGTGAAAACGTTCGCAGTACTCCGCTTCGCCTGGTGTGAACAGCCGATTGATGAACGCCTGGCCATGCCGGACGATGGCCGCTTCGATGCGGTCGATTTCGGCGATGTCTAGCCCCAGCCCGACAATCAATTGGTCCCCCGTTTGGCGAACGGATCGCCGCGGCGCCAAGCCGCGACGGTCGCGCGATTATACCCGACGATTCCGCCGGAATTGCCATTCCGAGTTGCGCCGCGACCACGGCGATCTCGCTTCGACTCCGCTCGCGAACAATGTCATCATGTTCACGACATGACTGGCCGAAAGAGCAGCGCACGAAAAATCGCGGCTCGCCCACGAAAGCGGAGCGGCTCAGCACAGCGCGTTGCCAAAAACGGATGGAACCTTCGCAGCGTGGGTTCGCTGCGAATCCTAGAAGCCGCGCCGCTCGCGAAACTCGACTGGCTGGTCCACGGATTCAGCACGCGCGCAGGCGGCGTGAGCGAGCTCGATCGAGCGG
>JAGWRH010000271.1 GCA_028876695.1 Acidobacteriota bacterium
CGATGATGGCGTGTGCTAGGTTACTTCGGGGCCCGGTTCCGAAAAATTTTTGATCAGGAGCAGGCAAAATTTCAGGCTTGGCGCTTTTTCTTTTTGCCAGCCCGGTCACGCTGCTTGAGCAGACGACCGGCGTTGCGCGCGTAATTCTAGGAATTCTGTTATTTCTATCCATTCTGTCCTGGGCGTTAATCCTTCAAAAGTTTTCGCAGCTGAGCGGCCTGGACAACAAAACGGCGCGGTTTCTGCAGATGTTCCGCTCCGGGCGCGGCTTGGCCGACCCGAACACGCTTCGCGCGGGCGCCGGGACCACTCCGCTGGTGGCCGTTTACGCGGCGGGCTATCGCGAATTCGAGGCGCAGCTCGGCGTGCCCGCGCGTTCAGCGGGCGGCGGAACGGCGACAGCGACGAAGCTGCGAAACGCCAGCGCGGTCGGCATCGAGATGCAGGTAGCGGCGGGCGAAGAGGTGCGGCGACTGGAAAAGGGCATGTCCACGCTCGCGACCATCGCGTCGGTTTCGCCGTTCATCGGGCTTTTCGGCACGGTATGGGGCGTGATGGACGCGTTCGCGGGGCTGGGCGAAGCCGGCACGGCGAGCTTGCGCGCCGTGGCGCCGGGCATCGCCGAAGCGCTGATCACGACCGCGGCCGGGCTTTTCGCGGCCATCCCGGCGCTGATCGCTTACAACCATTTCCTTCACGGGATCCGCAGCCTTTCGACGCGGATGAACGATTTCGCTTCCGAGTTCGTGGCCAAGATCGAGACGCTGTACACGTCGTAGGAATTCCGCATGCCGCAAATACAACGCGAGACCGGCACTTCCCTATCGGAAATCAACATGGTGCCGTTCATCGACGTGGTGCTGGTGCTGCTGATTATCTTTATGATCACCGCGCCGGTGCTGCAATCGGGCATCGACGTGGACGTGCCGAAGACCAAGACGGTGAAGGAACTGACGCAGGTGCGCATGGTGGTGACCATCGACCGCGGGCAGCGCGTTTATCTGAACGACAAGCCGGTGAACATCCACCAGCTCGGGCAGCAAATCGTGGCGCGATCACACGATCCGAAAACGCAGGCCGTGTACGTCCGCTGCGATCAGACCGTGCCGTTTGGAAGCTGGGCCACGGTGGTGGACGCGCTGCGGCAGGCCGGGATCCAAAATATCAGCGTGGTGACGCAGCCACTGAGCGAGCGCGCCGCGGCCGAATGAGATGGCTTCCGTCGCAGCAGTTCGGGGAAATGACGGGCTCAAGCCGTTCGTGAAGTATTCGGTAATCTTGCATTGCGCATTGGGAGTGCTTGTGGCGGTTTCGGCGTATCTCTCGCGTCCGGGAGAAAACTGGGGCGGGCCGGGAGGATCGGTAACGGTCGGGCTGGTCGGCAATGTGCCGGCGATACCTTTGCCGCGCCCGGAAGCGGAAAGTCCCAACCGCGTGGTGGATAACACCAAGGGTCTTTACAAGGCCGAGCCCAAGCCGCCGGACCTGGCCAAGGACGCCGTCCCGATTCCGAAGTTCATGAATAATCGGGTCCCGAAGATCAAGAAACCAAAAGAAGAGGCGAGCGAGATGGCTCCGCCGCGCCAGTATGTGACGCGGCCTTCCAAGGTGCTGGAGAACAAGACACCGCCGCCGCCGAACGCAGTTCCTTACGGAGCCGGCGGAGCTCCGACGGTGCCCACGACATCCTTCGCAATCGGCAGAAACGGGGCCACGGCGGCGGGCATGAACTTCGGCGGAGCGCAGGGCGGCGATTTCGGCTCGAGGTTTTCGTGGTACGTGGAGGCGGTACAGCGGCGCATCAGCGGCAATTGGCTGGAATCGACCGTCGATCCGAGCATCGCGGCCGCCCCGCGCGTGGTGGTGAGCTTCACGATCTTGCGCAACGGCACGGTGACGAACATTCAATTTCAGCAGAGAAGCAACGTGATGTCCGTGGATAGTTCCGCGCTGCGAGCGATTCAGGTATCGAGCCCGTTCCAGCCGCTGCCCGGGGGATATTCGGGATCATACGTCAACGTGCAGTTTTGGTTCGATTTTCATCGATGATTCATCGACGGTACATACTTTTTGGCCAAGGCTTTTATAAATGACACGAAGACTGGCAGTGTTCGGAGCGGCGGTGGCAGTTGCAGCGGCGGGAATGATGCTGGGCATGGCGCCACGCGCTTCGGCGCAGGATTGGTTCACCACCGGCACAGGACTGGGAGTCACGAAGGTGCGGCTGGCCGTGCCGGAAACGGCAGTTCGCGGGTCGGCGGCTCAGCCGTTCCAGAAGACGTTTCACGACGTGCTGTGGGGGGATTTGAGCTACTCAGGAATCGTGGACATGGTGAGCGAGAGCTTCTATCCGCTTTCGGCGCCGAGCCAGCCGAGCGAACTGAACGCGCAGCAATGGTCCGCGCAACCGTGCAACGCGTATATGGTGGCGTACGGAAACCTGAACGTGAACGGCACGAACCTTTCGCTGGCCGGATATCTTTCCGATGTGCATGGCCAAACGGCTACGACGGCGCTGCAGAAAATCTATACGGATGCGGCGACGGATGCGGGCGCGCGGAAGCTGGCGCACAAGTTCGCCGACGACATCGTGGCGCTGCTCAGCGGCGGCCAGCCGGGCATCGCGCAGACGCAGATCGCTTACGTGAGCGCTCACAATGGCGACAAGGAAATCTGGGCGATGGATTACGATGGCGCGAATCAGCGCCAGTTGACGCACTTGCGGACGATATCGCTTACGCCGCGCTGGTCTCCGGATGCGTCGCGCATCGCGTTTACGTGCTATGTGCCGTATCGCGGCGCTCCTTCGGCGCAGATTTGCATGTACTCGATGCTCACCAACCGGCTGATCGCGTTTCCACACTTCCCGGGGACGAATGCCGCCCCGGCGTGGTCGCCGGACGGAACGAAGCTCGCATTCATGTCCAGCCGCGGCGGGGACACGGAGTTGTATGTGGCCAACGCCGACGGCACGCATATGCAGCAGATCACCTACGCGGCGGGCGTGAACACTTCACCGGTATTCAATCCGAAGACGGGCCAGCAGATCGTGTTCGTGAGCGATCGTGTGGGTGACCCGGTGCTGTACCTCGCGAATACCGACGGGTCGAACGCGCAGAAAATCGATCTACCGGACATGGGGTACGTGGTCGATCCGGCGTGGTCACCAAATGGACAATTGCTCGCATTTAGTTGGCGCAGACCGACGGGAAACTACGATATTTACGTGATGGACATCGTGAGCCATCAACTCGTGGAATTGACGAAGGACGAGGGGCGAAACGAGCGCCCCACGTGGGCGCCCGACGGGCGGCACATTGCGTTTGAATCGACGCGCACCGGAACCAACGAGATATGGGAAATGCTGGCGGATGGCAGCCAGCCGAGAGAGTTAACTTTTCACGGCGAAAACGAATCGCCAAACTGGTCGCCGAAGGATTAAGGGCGCCGCGTTCCCGCGCGGCGCGGCGCGGGCGGAAAACGCAAACGAGTTCCTCGCGCGTGTGGGGAAGGAAGTTGCAGGGTCTGTTTTCAAAGCTGTCAGGCAATTCGGGCAGGGTCCGATATCTAAAATTCATTTTCGGTCTTCCCTTAAGCCCTCGCGGGAGGATCGAAGGAGAGAGAACGACATGCAAGTCCGTGGTATGTCAAAGCCTGTAGTGGTTTTCAGCTTGCTTGCTCTAGCCGCGACGGTAGGAGGATGTAAAAAGCAGGTCGCGGCCACAACGCCCGCTCCGGCGCCAGCGCCGGCGGCGGCGCCGACGGTGACGCTCAATGCGACGCCGTCGTCGATCCAATCGGGACAAACATCCACGCTTTCGTGGTCGTCCACGAATGCAACGGACCTGGACATCGAACCGGGAGTGGGCAAAGTTTCGCCGCAAGGCTCGACGCCGGTGACTCCGGGGCAATCGACCACGTACACGATCACCGCGACCGGCTCGGGAGGCAGCGCCACGGCCAGCGCACAGGTGACCGTCTCCGCGCCCGCGGCCGCCGCGGCTCCTCCCGCGGCACAGCCGAATCTGAGCGACCTTTTTTCGCAGAACGTCAAGGACGCGTTCTTCGACTTCGATAAATCCGAACTGCGGCAGGACGCTCGCGACGCTCTGACCAAGGATGCCGAGTTCCTCCGCTCGTATCCCAATGCGCGCATTTCAATCGAAGGCCATTGCGACGAGCGCGGGTCGACCGAATACAACCTCGGCCTCGGGCAGCGGCGCGCGGAAGCGGCCAAGAACTTCCTGATCTCACTGGGGATCACGAGCGACCGGCTGACCACCGTGAGCTGGGGCAAAGAGCGTCCCTTCTGCACCGAGCACAGCGAAGAATGCTGGGCGCAGAATCGCCGCGCACACCTCGTGCTGGTCCAGTCGAACGGATCGGGCCAGTAACCGCGTTTCCCTCGCCGGCCGCGGGCCGCCCCTGCCGCCGGCGAGGCTTTTTATTTGCGGACCAAACAGCGCCTCAAAGCCAAAGCCGTGCGAGAATAGGCGCGGAAGATTCGCGGGGCAGCTCGCCCGCGAAGTATCATCCCAGTCCATACCGTCAGGAGGACTCCATTGCGAATACGATGGGTTGCGCTCGCTATTGCTGCGATGTTGTGCGGGGCGATGGGCGGAGCGATCTTGGCGCCGCAGCCCGCCGACGCCGTCTCGCGCGAGATCATCCAACTGCAGCAGCAGGTCTCACAACTGATGCAAGGCCAGCAGGACCTGAACACGGCGCTGGCGTCGGACACAGCCACGCTGAAGACGCTGGTGCAGCAGTCGCTCGATTCCTCCAACCAGTTGCACAACCAAATGGGCTCGCTGCAAAAAGTTGTGCAGGATATGCAGGCGAACACGAATTCTACGGTCAGCTCGATGTCGCAGCAGCAGCAAGGGATTGCCGACAACCTGCAGGACGTGCAGGCGCGCGTGGCCAAGCTTTCGCAGCAGCTGAACGATATGCAGGGCGAATTGCAAAGCATCGACTCGAAAGTCTCCGGGAACGCGCCTTCGGGCGGCGCTGCTCCGAATGGCGCGGCGCCCACCGGCGCAGCACCGGGCGCGGCGGCGAATGGCGCGCCGCCACCGACTGGAGCCGCGGGCCCCGACGGTCCTGGCGCGGCCGCGCCCGCCGGCAACGCGATGGCACCGATTTCGGCCGATACGCTCTATCGCAATGCGCTGCGCGACTACACCGGCGGAAACTACGATCTTTCGCGGCAGGAGTTCAGCGATTACATCCGGAATTTTCCGCGGAACGACCTGGCCTCCAACGCGCAGTTCTATCTGGGCGAAATCGCCTACGCGCAAGGCGATTACAAGGGCGCCGTGGCCGCGTATGAAACGGTCCTGCAGAATTATCCGCAGAGCTTCAAGCTCGGCGCTTCCCTGCTGAAGAAAGGCATGGCGGAAGTGGAACTGGGAATGAAAATCAGCGCCCGGCGCGACCTGCGCGACGTGGTGAAGCGCTTCCCCGGATCGGACGAAGCGCGCCGCGCCGAGGCCAAGCTGCGCCAGATCGAAGCGCCCTCCACGCGCCGCTAAGGCGTGCGCGGCCTCGATCCGAGCCATAACCGGCGACCGATCGTTCGCTCTTTTCAAGCGCGGAGAAGATCCGGCTGCCAATCCCGAATCAGTTTTTTGATCGCTCTGCGGTCCGTCAGCTTTTCCTCCAGCACCTTCCGCGCCAGTTCCGGCAATTCCGCATCGCTCGCAAAGCGCAACGCGATCAACTGGCCCACGTCAAATTCGGGGATCCGCGGGCGCAAGTCGGGTGGCAGAACGTCGCGCATGCGCAAACGCATTTCCAGACGAATCACCCGGTCCTGCACGGTATTGGCGAACATCCTGGCGGAAAGCGCCAGCAAGATCAGCGCGACGGCCAGAAGCAGCGCCACCACCGACGCAAGAGAGTGGAAGCGCACCACCACGTAGATCGACCAAAGAAAGTTGAGCAACAGCAAAGGCAAAGTTACTCGATGAAAGATGGGGACAATCCGGGTGTGGTTTTCGAAGTTTTGTGCTTGCGGCATGGAGACCTCCCGTTGAGTAATGCGACACGGTTTTGGGGCAGCGGAATTGTAAGCCGTGACAGCGGGATTGTCACAGGGTCGAACTTCGCGCGGCGCGGTCCGGGGCGAGCGAGCGTTCACATCCCTCAGAACGAATTTCCGTGGGTTGGAATTCTCCTGCGCCGCGATTTCCGCTATACTCCTGCGCATGTCCGTCAATAAAGCGATTTTAGTTGGGCGCCTTGGGCGCGACCCGGAGACGCGCTACACGTCCGGAGGCCAGGCGGTGGCGAACTTCACGCTGGCCACGGATGAGACCTATAAGGACCGTTCCGGTGAGCGCCAGAAACGCACGGAATGGCACCGC
>JAGWRH010000272.1 GCA_028876695.1 Acidobacteriota bacterium
GAAGCTCTGTTCAGCCTGGGTGACCAGCCGGAGAGCGTCTTCCCGGAAGCAAAATCATTTCTGAAATCTCTGGGCTTCGATCGGACGCTCGAATACCTTGCGGCAATGTGCGAAATGGTGCTCGACAAAACGGGGCTGCTCCCCCACTCCAACCCCGGCCTGATGCCTCGCCAAGATCTTCTTCGCTTGAAAGAAACGAACGCAAGCGTCGGCTTGATGCTGGAAACGGCGAGTGCCCGTCTGATCCGCCAGGGCGGGGCCCACTGGAAAGCGCCCGACAAAGTTCCGGCGCTGCGCCTGCGAACCATCGAGAACGCGGGCGAATTATCCATGGCCTTCACCACCGGCATTCTAATCGGGATCGGCGAAACCTATCGGGAGCGAGTAGAGGCTCTGCTGCAAATCCGCGCGGCTCACGAAAGGTTCGGTCACGTTCAGGAAGTGATCGTCCAGCCGTTTCGCGCCAAGCCGGATATTCGCATGACGAATTCTCCCGAGCCATCGACGGAAGATTTGCAGCGCACCATCGCAGTGGCGCGGCTGATCTTTGGTGGCGAAATGAATATTCAGTCGCCCCCGAATCTGCTTTCGGAAGACTACCCGCAATTACTGGATGCCGGCATCAACGACTGGGGCGGCATTTCTCCGGTCACCAGGGACTTCATCAATCCTGAAGCCGCCTGGCCGCGGATCTCATCGCTCGCCGAGAGAACCGCCTCCGCGGGCTTTGTCCTCCGCGAACGCCTCGCCATCTATCCGGAATTCTTATCTCGGTCCGATTTTTTGAGCGACCGAGTGCAGCCCCGGCTTCACGAACTTTCTGACGAATTCGGCTATGCCTGGAGTTATCCATGTTGAATCAGGTGCATCGGGAGTGGAACGATATTTCCCTGGACCGCGCGCTCAGTGCCGCGAGCCCAGCCGTGGCCGGCGCTTTGGAAAAAGCGCTCGCGGCACACGACCTCGGCTTCGACGAAGGGCTGCGTTTGGCCACCGTCGAAGGAAACGATTTCGTGGCGTTGATCAAAGTGGCCGACGAACTCCGCCGTCGCGAAGTGGGCGATCACGTGACCTACGTCGTGAATCGCAACTTGAACTTCACCAATATCTGCATCGTAGGCTGCGCGTTTTGCGGCTTCGGCCGCGGCGCGGATGCGCCGGACGCCTATTTTCATTCGATCGAGACGCTGGTGGCGAAGTCAGTGGAAGCGGTTGAGCGCGGCGCCACCGAAGTGTGCATTCAGGGCGGGCTCCCGAGAGATCTCGATGGATATTTCTATGTCCGCTTGCTCCGGGCCATCAAATCGCGCCTGCCCGGCCTTCATGTGCATGCGTATTCGCCGATGGAAATCGCCTACGGCATCGACAAAACGCGCCTGCCTTTGCGCGATTACCTGCTCATGCTCAAAGAAGCCGGCTTGAATAGCATTCCCGGGACAGCCGCGGAAATCCTCGACGATAGTGTGCGCAAATCGCTCAGCCCGAATAAATTGAAAGTGCGGCAGTGGATCGACGTCATTCGCACCGCCCATAGCCTGGGCATTCCTACCACGTCGACCATGATGTACGGCCACACGGAGCTGCCCGAACATTGGGTCAGGCACATCCTCCTGCTGCGGGAAATTCAAAAAGAGACCGGCGGCTTTACGGAATTCGTGCCGTTGGGATTTATCCATCCGCAAACGCGGTTGTTTCAGAGCGGCCGGGCGCGCGCGGGCCATTCGACACCAGAAGATCTGCTCGTACATGCCCTCGCGCGTGTCCTGCTGCGCGGCTATATCCCCAATATCCAGATTTCCTGGGTCAAGATGGGCTTCGATCTGTCGCTCGCTTGTCTTGATGCGGGCGCGAACGATTTCAGCGGAACGCTGATGGAAGAAAGCATTTCGAAATCGGCGGGAGCGACTTTCGGCGAGAGCATAACGCCCGGCGAAATACGCGCCATGATCCGCATGATTGGCCGAACTCCCGCTGAACGCTCCACTACTTACAAAATCCTGAAAACCTTCGATTACGCGGACGCCGAAGAGCGCCTCCCGCTCGAACGATTGCCTGTCATGGCCGGCGGCGCGCCGGATCACGCACAACTAGCGCAAGCAAGCTATTGACTGGCATGCGTATCGATCGCTACGAACCTGAAGGTAGCTCTCCGCGCGAGCGCATGCGCAAATCCGCGTAACATATCTCAGCACTGCGTGTTGCGGGATTGAACTACAAAACGCGGTGTAAAAGGAACCGCCGCTGTCTTTTACAGCGGCGGCGGGACGTTCCGTTAAAAGTCAAGCAGACTTTAGGCTGCGTTCACGAACGTCGCTAATGCCTCGCGGTCCTCGATCGTCAGGGTCGATCCCTTTAGTGTGACGAGCCGACGATGCTTGAAATCGCCCAGCGCTCGCGTCACTGTTTCCCGCGAACTGCCGATGAACTCGGCGATTTCCTCGTGCGTGAGCGGCATCTTGATGCGCGCCGCGCCCCGGGTCGCCTCGGTATCGGCGGACCAGTCCAGCAGCAATTTCGCGAGCTTGCCGTGCACCGTGGGCGATAGCGCCAGCGTGCGCAGCTGTTCGCATGCGCCGCGATAATTCGAGCTGAGCTGGTTCACGATTCCTTGCAGCGCTTCGGGGAAGCTCGTCACGAAACGGATGAAATCGTCCCGGCGCACAAACGCGATCTGGCTGGGATGCAGAGTTTCCGCGGTCACTTCGTAAGGCTTTCCGCCGAGTACCGCCGTCAGGCCAAGCACTTCTCCGGCCTTGGCGATCCGCAGGATCAGCGTTTTGCCTTCACTCGAGCTGATCGAGAGCTTCACCTCGCCCTGGCACAGCACGAAAACGCCGTGCGGAGCTTGCTGCTCGAGAAACAGCACGGCTCCTTCCGGGTAGACGGAGCTTGATTTGATCGTGTCGAACTGCTTCATCGCTACCATGGAGAGCCTGCAGAAAAAACTGTTGCCTCGAGTTTTACAGCTCGTGCAGCTTTCGTTCATCTCGAAACCGTAGGGTCCTTTCATGATTAGCTCTCCTTTGTGCCGTTCTCGACTCCGCGCCGGGCTTCTTCGGCGAAGAACTTGGTTATCGGCGTATCCGCTAAAAATTCCGCGTTCGTTTCCCGGTGGATTTGGGCGAGGATTCCGCGCGCGTGCACGTCCATGTGCGTCACTCCCCGCAAATCGATTCCCAGCTTCTTCGATTCTCGCCCTGCTGCAATCTCTCTCCAGGCGCGCTCGAATTCCTGGGCCCAGACTCCAGTGATCCTGCCCTCCAGTCTGAGCCATTTAGTTGCTCCCCGTTCATCAATGCTGATCCTTAGCAATTTTGTGATCCCGCTCAGCGTACGCTCACTACGATGGCACGCCTGTCGCCAAACCTGTTTATCGACGAAAAATCCGTCATCTGTTTGCGTCACAAAGGCTTGCGCGTATTACTAATGAATGTGTGTTTCATCACCCCTGACGAGTGACGATGCTCACTGACGATATCGCGTCAGCCGTGACGATATGTCGTCAGGCCCAATCTTGCCTATAACGCCCGGAAGCCTCTCCGTGATGAGGATCACAGAATTCCATTCCCATTTGCTCGAAAAATCGTGGGTGAGTCCGGCTTAGTCATCCGGAACGAGACGACGCCGGGAGGCGCCTAGATGCGAGTTGCGGTTCTAACCACGGGCGGCGATGCCCCGGGAATCAACGCGGCGATCCGCGCGGCGGTTCGAACGGGCATCGATAAGGGCTGGGAGATGTTTGGCGTCCGGCACGGCTACTCCGGCCTTTTGCGAGCGGAGTTGATCCCGCTCGGGTTGCGTGACGTGAGCGGGATCGTCGGGCTGGGCGGCACGGTCCTTGGCAGCATCCGTTTTCCGGAGTTCAAACGCGAAGAGGTCCAGCTGAGCGCCATCCGGATACTCTGCGATAACCAGATTGACGCAGCCATCGTGATCGGTGGAGACGGGTCGCAAGCTGGCGCCCTTGCGCTCGCTCAAAAGAATTTTCCCATCGTCGGTATCGCCTCAACCATCGACAACGACCTCTTTGGCTCCGAAATCACCATCGGAGTCGACACCGCTTTGAACGTGGCTCTCGAAGCCATCGACCGGATCAAAGTCACGGCGTCGTCGCACGAACGCGCTTTTCTGGTCGAGGTAATGGGCCGGAATTGCGGATATCTTGCGCTGATGGCCGGAATCGCCGGAGGCGCCGAAGCAGTCGCCCTGCCCGAGGTGGAAACCGATCCGGAGGCGCTTGCGCGCTCGTTACGCTCATCCTATGAGCGCGGAAAGCATCACGCCATCGTCGTGGTGGCCGAAGGCGCACGCTTCAATGCGGAAGCCCTTACCCAGTACTTTCGAGAGCATCGCGAGCGGCTGGGCTTTGAGTTGCGCGACGTCAAGCTCGGCCACGTCCAGCGCGGCGGAACGCCGGGCGCCTTCGATCGCCTGCTCGGCACTCGTTTCGCCGCCGCGGCCACCGAACACGTCGCGCGGAAACAGTTCGGAGTGCTGATCGGTTTGCTTCACGGGGAGGTAGCCTCCACCCCGCTTTCCCAGGTCGTGGGTAAACGGAAGCTCCTCGACCCGTGCCTGCTCAAACTCGCCGGAGTGCTCGCGCAGTGAGGCAGCATCGCGCTGCCCCGAAATGATGTGCCTTTCGTTTTCGGGCCTGCTTGTGGCGGGTTTCCATCCGGCACCGTTTGCGCGTGACACCAATCACCGTTTTTCGTGACAGGTATCACCGAGATCGCTAGGCCGCTGGCGCAAACTGCGGTTCGAGGTCCGCGAGATGGCCACCATGATGGCAACTCCTCGCAGCGTGCAGCTGAAGCATATCCTCTACCTGACGGATTTCTCGCGCGCTGCCGAATCGGCCCTGCCCTTTGCAATCGGCATCGCCCGCGCTCACGGTTCGACGTTGCACGCACTCCACGTTCTGCTCGCGCCAATTCAGAACTATCCCGAGCCGGTGAAAGCCGGCCGGAAATTCGCGGAAGGCGAGATGAAGCGAGTGGAAGCGAAGCTTTCCGGCGTCATTCATGAAACGAAAATCGCGCCCGCCATCAATTTGTGGCAGGTAATCGACGAGGCGATCCGCGGGCACAACGTCGACTTGATCGTTGTGGGCACGCGCGGCCGGACCGGTCCCGAACGCCTGTTCCTCGGCTCCGCCGCGGAGGAAATATTCCGCCGTTCGCCGGTTCCGGTGATGACTGTCGGCCCGGACGTAAAACGCGCGGAACGGGACGGCCAACTCGATCGCATACTCTTCGCCACCGATTTCACTCCGCACTCTGTCGCGGCGCTGCCGTATGCGATCGCCCTATCGGCCGAAAATCGTACCCGGCTGCTGCTGGTCCACGTTCTTCCGAAACGTCGCGAATCGGGCAATGGACACGGCGAAAGACGCGAGCTGTCCGTTGCCGAATCGTTCCACGAGCTTCACGAAATGGTTCCGGGCGATCTGCCCCTGTCGCAGTCGGTGGATTTCGCAGTGGAGTTCGGCCGCCCCGCCGACGCGATTGTTGCCGCGGCGGGCCAGCGCAAAGCGTCGCTGATCGTCCTGGGTATCCGCAATGCCGAAGGGCACTTGGAGGCGGCCACGCATCTGGAAGGCGGCATCGCGCACAAAATCGTGATCCACGCGCCGTGCCCCGTGGTCACCGTCCGCGGATAGCCGATCCGAGCCTCCTTTGTGCTACGCTGGATTCCTCGCGCGGTGGGTCAGCTTGAATTTTCTTGATCGTGGCACAAGCGGTAGAAATTCAAACTGATCCACTGCCGTTCCTCGTCAATCCTGCCTTGCTTCGGCCGGTCTATGCTAGGATTAAGCGCCCGATGCGCGTCGTTGAAAAGAGGCAGCTCCTCTCCGCCGACGAAATCAGCCGCACCCTCAAGCGGCTTGCCCATGAAATTCTCGAAAAAAGCGCCGGAAGCGGCGACCTGGCCCTCCTCGGAGTGCGTCGCCGCGGCGTGCCGCTGGCGCAGCGCCTGGCCAGGCTGATGGACGAATCCGCGAACGTGGACGTTCCCGTCGGCACGCTTGATATCACGCTGTATCGCGACGATCTTTCCACCGTCGGCCCGCAGCCGGTGCTGCATTCGAGCGACATCGACTTCCCGGTCGATGGACGCGATTTGGTGGTCGTGGACGACGTGCTCTACACTGGACGCACCATCCGCGCCGCCATGAACGCGCTGTTTGATCTCGGCCGGCCGCGGCGCATCCGGCTTTGCGTTCTGATCGATCGCGGCCATCGCGAACTCCCGGTGGAGGCAAGCTTTGTGGGCCGTACGGTGCAGACCAGCGATACGGAAATTGTCGAAGTTCGCCTCCGTGAAATCGATGGCGAAGAGCGCGTCGTGCTGGTCGATCGCGTCGAGTGATGCCCCGGTGAATTCGAGGAGGCAGCGGAAAAGGTAACCTGTGCTACGGAGCCTGTCACATCTGCTCGGAATCGAAGGACTCACCCGGGACGAGATTCTTTTTATTCTCGATCAGGCCAAGCCATTTCAGGAATTTCAGCGCAATCCCCTTAAGAAGTTGGCGGCGCTTCGCGGCAAATCCGTGGCTCTGGCGTTTTTCGAATCGTCCACTCGTACGCGCATCAGTTTTGCCACCGCGGCTGCGCGTCTCGGCGCGGACACCATGAACTTGCAGGCCGAGGCCTCCAGCCTCAAAAAGGGCGAATCGCTCTCCGATACCATCCGCACGATCGAGGCCATGCGTCCCGACGGTTTCGTGATCCGCCATAGTTCCTCGGGCGCCGCCGCATTCATCGCCGAGCGCGTGGAGGTTCCCGTCCTGAACGCTGGCGACGGCACCCACGAGCACCCTACGCAAGCGCTGCTTGACGCGCTCACCATCCGCGATCGCAAAGGCAAGCTCGAAGGCCTGAATATCGCCATTCTCGGCGACATCATCCACAGCCGCGTGGCGCGCTCGAATATCCATCTTCTCTCCAAATTTGGCGTGCGTATTACGCTCTGCGGCCCGCCCATGTGGGTGCCCCGCGAATTTGAATCCATGGTTCCCAACATCCGTCGCACCACCTGCATCGAGGAAGCCTTGCGCGACGCCGATATCGTCATGGTCCTCCGCGTCCAAACGGAGCGCCTCCACGAGCCCGCGCTCGCGCCCGAGGAATACATCCTGCGCTACCAGCTCACCCGCGAACGCCTGCGCCTCGCGCGCCCGGATGCCTTGGTGCTCCATCCCGGCCCTATGATTCGCGGACTCGAAATCGATCCGGCCGTTGCCGACGGTCCGCAATCCGCCGTTCTCGAGCAAGTCACCAACGGCCTCGCCGTGCGCATGGCGCTGCTCTACCATCTCATTGGCCGCGCGCCTCTCGACGCGCCCCATCCCGCAAAGGATCGCTCGAATGCTTCTGATTAATAACGGCCGCGTTCTCGATCCGGCCACCAACACCGAAGCCGCGCTCGACGTGCTGCTCGATGGCCAGCGCATCTCTCAAATCGGCGCGAACCTCTCCGCGCCGGGTGCGGAAATCTTCGACGCATCGGGGCTATTCGTCGCGCCCGGGTTCATCGACTTGCATTGCCACTTGCGCGAGCCCGGCGGCGAACTTTCCGAGACCATCGAAACCGGCACGAAGTCCGCCGCGCGCGGAGGATTCACCGCCGTTTGTTGCATGCCCAATACCCGGCCAGTGAACGATCGCGCCTCCGTCACGCGCGGAATCGTCGAACGTGCCGCCGCAACCGCCAGCGTTCGCGTATGGCCTATCGGTGCCGTTTCCGCCGGCAGCAAGGGCGAGGCCCTCGCCGAAATCGCCGCCATGAAGCAAGCCGGCATCGTCGCTGTCAGCGACGACGGCAAACCCGTCGCCACCGCGCGCCTGATGCGCCAGGTCATGGAGTATTGCGACGGCCTGAATCTTCCGGTAATCGATCACTGTGAAGACGCTTCGCTTTTCGCCGGCGGTGCCATGCGCGAAGGCGCGCAATCCATTCGCCTCGGCATTCCCGGCATTCCTTCGCAGTCGGAATCAATCTGTGTCGGCCGCGATGTGGAAGTCGCCTCCATCACACGCGCGCGCCTGCACATCGCGCACATGTCCACGCGTGCGTCGCTTGGTTACGTCCGCGCCGCGAAAAGGCTCGGCCTGCGCGTCACCTGCGAAGTCACTCCGCATCATTTCACGCTGACCGATGAGGACGTCATCTACGACACGCGCTTCAAAATGAATCCGCCGCTCGCTTCCCGATCGGATCGCGACGCGCTCGTCGAAGGTCTCGCCGATGGCAGCGTCGAAGCC
>JAGWRH010000273.1 GCA_028876695.1 Acidobacteriota bacterium
CGTCAGCGACACTTTTCGCAAAGGGCCCGATCTTGTCGAGCGATGATGCGAAGGCTACCAGGCCGTAGCGCGAGACGCGGCCATAAGTCGGCATCAAGCCGGAGACTCCGCAAAACGAGCCGGGCTGGCGAATCGATCCGCCGGTATCGGTCCCCAGCGATGCGAGGGCCAGATCCGCGGCCACCGCTGCCGCCGATCCGCCGCTCGATCCACCGGGCACGCGATCGAGAGCGGCTGGATTGCGAACCGGCCCGTAGGCGGAGTTCTCGTTAGAACCGCCCATAGCAAATTCATCGCAATTGGTTTTGCCGAGAAAAACCGCGCCGGCAGCATCGAGGCGCTCGACGGCGGTGGCATCGTACGGCGGAACATAGCTTTCGAGGATCTTGGACGCGCAGGTGGTGCGGATGCCGCGCGTGCTGATCACGTCCTTGATGGCAATGGGGACTCCGGCGAGAGGCGGCAGCTCTTGTCCGCGGGCCACGGCGGCATCGATGCGATCCGCCTGCGCGTAAGCACGCTCGGACGAGAGCGTCAAATATGCATTCAATTCCGGATTGCGGCGCTCGATCCGCGCGTAGAATTCGGCGGCGAGCTCGCGCGCGGAGATTTTCTTCTCCAGCAGCGCGGCGCGCACGCTCGGAATGGTCCACGGAGCGGATGCGCTCACCGGTCGATCACCTTGGGAACGCGGAAAAATGGTTTCGCTGAATCGGCCGCTTGCGCGAGGACGGCATCGCCCACGTCGCAGCGACTAAGTTTGTCGTCCCGGAGTTCGGGATGAGCATCGCCTTCCGCATGACCGGCGTGGAGGACCTGAGCCATCGGCTCGATGTTTGAGACGTCCAGTTCGTTCAGTTTTTCGATGTAGCCGAGAATGTCGTTCAGCTGCCTTTGGTAGGTTTCAACCTCTTCCGTTGAAAGGCCCAAATGGGCGAGTTCGGCGACTCGCACAACGTCTTCGCGTGCGATTTTCATGGGCGGGACACCCCAAAACGCCGCCACCCCCAATCGCGAGCGATTCGGGGGACCCGAAAATCGGGATTTTGGGGAACCCGCCTCGACTCTTGATCATCGCTCCTGCCCGAGTCGCAAACGCGGAGCGTTGTGCGGACCGCAGCAAGAACGCCGGTGATTCGTGCCTGGTGACAACTGTATCGATTAGGCGGGTGCCCGGTCGTTTGTTTTCTATGACTTACACATGTTTCTAATCGTTCAGGTGTATCGATTAGAGCGAGAGCCTGGATGCCGGATGTTAGAGACGGGAGGCCGCGGCTCGTTGCGTTCGTCGCGCGATTCATTGCGTTAGTTCCTCCTCTCTTCCGCCTCCGCCTTCAGCCACGGCGCTCACGCCGCTCGCGAGGCAAAACTAAAAACAACTACTGTTAGCACAAGAGGGCCGTGGCTTTCAATAAAAAAGCCACCGTCTACGCTTGCGACGATCCGGAAGGCATCGCCTCAGGTGCGGCGGCGGATGAATGGAGTGTGGGAGTTATCGAGTTCGCGGGGAAGAGCGCGCGTCGCCGCGCCGCCGGGGACCAGTTTTAATTCGCGAACGAGCGTGCCGCCCCAGGCGGCATTGATGCGGGCACGCAGATCCGCTTCCATACCGGCGAGCTGCGTGTGCCACGCCTTGCTATCGGCCGAGATTTCGAGACGGTCTCCGGTACAACGGAGCGGACGAGTGTGCGAGGCAAGCTGCGGGCCAACGACTGACGGCCAGGCGCTTTCGAGCCAAGCCATAGTAGCGTCTGGGTGCTTCATTCGACGGATCACGTTGCCGAGGAAATCTCCCGCGCGGTTCATGAGGGGCGGGATTCTACCACGATTGCATCGGCCAAGGAGGCACGGAGGCAAGGAAGCAAGGAAAAAATGACTGGGTCGGTTGTTGTGACGCTTGCGTGACGATCAGGAAATTTGGAGCTGAC
>JAGWRH010000274.1 GCA_028876695.1 Acidobacteriota bacterium
ATGGGCGGCCAGACCAATACGTTCTTCCAGGTCGGCAACATGAACTATATTCGGAGCGTCTCGATCGATAAATGGGCGTAACGCGCTCTTTTCTCGGAACGCCGCCCTGGGAGAGCCGATCTCCTGATCGGCGGTTTGCTTCAAGCGGCCGCGCAGGTGGCATCAATTCGTTGCTGAAATGAAAACGTGGGTGGGGGTGCAGTGTGAGCAAATCTCGATTTGGCCGCATCGCCGCAATATGCCTCGCGGCGGCCGTAACTTTTTTCTTCTCTGGCTTAAAGAGCGCCGCGGCGCAGATGGGTCCGCCTGCGCCGGGTTCGGAGACGGTTCATAAACCTTCCGATCCGAATCACGGCAAAAGTCTCTTCGAGCAAAACTGCTCCACCTGCCACGGCATCGACGCCGCGGGCGAAGAGGGCCCCGATCTGCATGGCATTCCCGGCGAACTCGGCGACGCAGCGGTCGAGGGCATCATTCAACGCGGCATTCGTGGAACAGCCATGCCTGGCTTTTTCGACCTGACCGCTCAAGACCGCGCCGATATCGTAGCCTTTCTCCACACTTTTGACGCCTCCGCAACCGCTGGCGCCGTGACTGGCGATCCGCGAGCCGGCAAAGCCGTCTTTCAATCGAGCGGTTGTTCCGCATGCCACATGATCGATGGGCAAGGCGGTAGCATCGGCCCCGAACTCAGCCGCATCGGCGATATGCGCGGCCCCACTAGCCTGAAACAACGTCTCATCGATCCTGGCGCGAACCTCCCGCAAAACGGCTCCGGCTTCTACAGCGCTAAATGGACCGAATACCTGATGTTCCGCGCCGTTGAAAAATCCGGGCAAGTCGTCGAAGGGATGCGCGTCGGTGAAAATTCCTTCTCCATCGTGCTCAAGGACGCCGCGGGTAAATTCCACTCTCTCTGGAAGCCCGATCTTCGCTCGCTGGAGCAGTTGCCGGGAAAAAGCCTGATGCCAAGTTTCAAAAATACTCTCACTGCCAAGCAGCTGGACGATGTCGTCGCCTATCTCATGACTCTAAAGAGCGCCCAATGAAAATCTCCCTTTCAGCTGCTTTTGCACTCTTCTGTCTTTCGCTCTTTCCCGCGGGCGCTCTCGCGCAGCGCCCGGTTACCTACGGCCAATTGCTCCATGCCAACGATACGCCGCAGGACTGGCTGATGTACGGCGGCGATTACAGCTCGCAGCGCTTTTCCCGGCTCACTCAGGTGAACCGCGAAAACGTGAAAAACCTGCGCGCATCCTGGATCTATCAGCCCAACGCCATGGGTGAAGCGCCGATCGAATCCTCGGCCATTGTAGAGGGCGGCGTCATGTACATCACCGAGCCGCCCAGCACCGTCACCGCGCTGGACGCCCGCTACGGCACCAGAATCTGGAGCTGGTCGCCCAAAATGCCCGCGCGCATTTACACCATCGGCGTGCACCGCTCCAATCGCGGCGTCGCCGTCTATGGCAATACCGTGTACGTCGGCACGCTCGATTGCCATCTCGTCGCGCTCGACGCCATCACCGGCGCCGTGAAATGGGACGTCCACGTGGACCAGAATGATCAGGGCTATTCGATGACCGGCGCGCCGCGCGTCCTCGATGGCAAAGTCATCATGGGCGTTTCCGGCGGCGACGTCGGCATTCGCGGTTTCCTTGCCGCCTATGACGCGAAAACCGGCAAGCTCCTCTGGCGCTGCTACACGATCCCGCTACCCGGCGAGCCCGGCTCCGAAACCTGGGGCAGCAGCATGGCGGGCGTTGGCGGCGGCGGCACCTGGGGCACCGGTTCGTACGATCCGGATCTGAACCTGATTTACTGGGGCACCGGCAATCCCGCTCCCGATTACAACGGCGAAGCTCGTCCCGGCGCCAATCTCTATACCGATTCGGTGATTGCCGTCGATCCCGATACGGGCAAAATGAAATGGTTTTTCCAGTTCACTCCTCACGATACACACGACTGGGATTCGATTCAGGTTCCCGTGCTCTTCGATGCGGACGTGGACGGCAAGCCGCGCAAACTGCTCGCCTTTGCCAATCGCAATGGCTTCTACTACGTGCTCGATCGCGTCACCGGTAAATTTGTCGCCGGCGGTCCGTTCGTCAAGCAAACATGGGCCAAGGGCCTCGACGCCAACGGCCAGCCCATCATGCTGCCGAATACCGAACCCACTCCGCAGGGCCAGTTAATTTTTCCCGATGGCCACGGCGGCACGAACTTGAACAGCCCGTCCTACAATCCGCGGACCAGGCTCTTCTACGTCAACGCCCGCGAAACCGGCGCGTACACCATCTCCGGCCGCCCCAAGGTGAACTTCCCCGATTTTGGCGGCGGCGGCCGTATGAATCTTTCCGGTGACGTTCAATACGGCGCGGTGCGCGCGCTCGAGGCCGTCACCGGCGAAATGAAATGGGAGTACAAGCTTCTCGCGCCCGCCGAAGTCAGCACGCTTTCGACCGCCGGCGGCTTGGTCTTCTCCGCCAGCAACGAAGGCGATTTCTTCGCGCTCGATGCCGACACCGGCAAACTGCTTTGGGCGTTTTCGGCTGGCGGCAGCGATTGCGAGGCCAATCCCGTCACGTACGAAATCGCCGGGAAACAATACGTTCTGTTCGCCGCCGGCAACGCATTCATCGCCTTTTCCTTGCCTTAGAGGCGAAAATCGGGCGAATAAAGATGTGCGGCCACGTCAGGTGGCACATGACGACAAAAGCGCGTTTTAGCGCCCCCTTACGACCCCAATTTGGCACATCGATGCGCCTCTAGCACCGCTTTACGGCCCCTTTTGGCACCCATCGTCCCCGCTTCCGCGGCGAGCGTAACCCGCCGCACAATAGCCCCCCGAATTCACCTGTGACGGTTCCTCGGCTACAATCGTGATGCGATGAAGGCGTGCCTGCTCCGATGCCCCGCAGCGATTGAGACGAACCCGCTGAAGTTTGGCGAGGCGCCGGTGCCCGCGCCGGGGCCCGGCGAAGTGCTGGTGCGGGTGAAGATGTGCGGCGTATGCCGCACCGACCTGCACGTGGTGGAAGGCGAGCTGCCGCCGCGCAAATCTCCGGTGATTCCGGGGCATCAGATCGTCGGGATCGTCGAAAAGCTGGGAGAGGGCGCGGAGCGATTCCGGCCCGGCGCGCGCGTGGGCATCGCCTGGCTGCACAGCACGGACGGCACATGCGAATACTGCCGCGCAGGGAACGAGAATCTTTGCGACCATCCGGCGTTGACGGGCTGGACCGTGGATGGAGGCTACGCCGAATATGCGCTCGGGCAGGAAGATTACGTGTATCCGCTGCCGGAAAATTTTGCCGACGAGCACGCCGCTCCGCTGCTCTGCGCCGGAATCATCGGCTTTCGATGCCTGCGCCTTTCGGGCGTGAAGCGCGGTGCGCGGCTGGCGTTCTACGGCTTCGGCGCGGCCGCGCACGTGGCCATTCAAGTGGCGCGGCACTGGGGCGTGGAGGTTTACGCCTGCACGCGCGGGAAAAAGCATCAGCAACTAGCGTTGGAACTCGGGGCCGTTTGGGCCGGGGAAGCGACCGAACGGCCTCCCAAGCCGCTCGATGCCGCAATCGTATTCGCGCCCGCCGGGGAACTGGTCCCACCGGCGCTGAAGGCGCTCAAAAAGGGCGGAGCGCTGGTGCTCGGCGGAATTCATATGAGCCCGATTCCCTCTTTCGATTATGATTTGCTCTATCAGGAGCGCATCATTCGGAGCGTGGCCAATAATACGCGCCAGGACGGCGAGGATTTTCTCCGCGTGGCCGCGGAAATCCCCATCCGCTCGCGGGTGACCGTCTATCCATTGCGCGACGCCAATCGGGCGCTGCACGACCTGAAGAGCGATCGCGTCAATGGCGCGGCCGTCCTCGATTGCTGCGCATGAGAGGCTCCACCCGATGAAAATCATTTCGCTCAATGTCGGCCGGCCGCGGCTGGTCCTTCAAGGCGACCGTCAGGTGAGCACCGGAATTTTCAAATCGCCGGTGGCCGGACCGGTGATGCTGCATACGCTGAATTTCGATGGCGATCGCCAGGCCGACCTGAACGCGCACGGCGGCGTGAACAAGGCGCTGTATGCGTATCCCTCCGAGCATTACCCCTTCTGGCGCCAGGAACTGGGCGGCATGGAATTGACGTGGGGAAATTTCGGCGAAAATCTGACCACCGAGGGCCTGCTCGAAACGCAGGCCTGCATCGGCGATCAATACCGGATCGGCGGAGCGGTCGTGAGGGTCAGCCAGCCGCGCATTCCTTGCTACAAGCTGGGCATTCGAATCGGGCGCGAAGACATGCCGAAGCGATTTCTGGCGAGCGGAAGATCGGGAATTTACTTCGCGGTGGCCGAAGAAGGCTTCGTCGAAGCCGGTGATGCGATCGAACTGGTGAAGCGCGACGAGCACGCCATCAGCGTCGCGGACGTGAACCGCGCGTACGTTCACAGCCGCGAAAGTTCCGATCTCTTGCGGCGCATCATTGACGCGGAAATTCTTCCGCCTTGGCTGCAAAAAGACCTCGAGAAGCGGCTGGCTACCGTCGAGGCGTAACGCAGGCGTGGCGCCGGTTGAAACTGGTCCCGCGCCGTGTTTTTCCAATTCGCGCCGCGTTTGTTACGATAGCAGCGTGGGCGCGGCAAGCAGGGCCCCTGCTTCGTTCGGGATAGCGCCGCGGCGATCGATCGCCCGATAGATAATTCGAGCCATCATCCGGCCTGATGCGCGGGCGCTCTTCCATTCGAACGGATTCGCAAATGCCTAATACAAACCATATCGGCATCCTCACCGGCGGCGGAGACGTCCCGGGACTGAACTCCGTGATCAAGTCGGTTGTGTACGGCTCATCGGAAATTGGCCGCCAAGTGATCGGCATACGCCGGGGCTGGGAGGGCCTGACGCACCTAACTGGCCCGGGCGACGCAAATTACGTCATGCCGCTCGATCGCGAAAACACGCGCACCATCGACCGCTCCGGCGGCACGATGCTGCACACGTCGCGCACCAATCCGCGGCGCATGAGCGAATCGCGGCTTCCGCGGGATCTCGGCGCCGCGGAAATTCGCGAGCTGCCGTTCGACGGCAAATTTTACGATCTGACGCCGGTGGTGCTGCGCAACCTGGAGCGGCTGGGAATTTCGTGCCTGGTGGCGATCGGCGGCGACGATACGCTGGGCTTCGCGTCCGTGCTTTCGTCGGCGGGATTTCCCGTGCTGGCGATTCCGAAAACCATGGACAACGACGTGCTGGGCACAGAATACTGCATCGGATTTTCCACGGCGGTCACGCGCGCGAAGCAATCCATCACCCGCCAGCGCACCACGGTTGGCTCGCACGAACGCATCGGGATTTTTCGCATTTTCGGCCGCGACGCAGGTTTTACCGCGCTCTACACCGCCTACGTCACTTCCGAGCGCTGCCTGATTCCCGAGCATCCGTTCGACATGGACCGCGTTTGCCGGCTGCTGATGGACGATAAAAACAACAATCCCAGCCAATACGCGCTGATGATCGTTTCCGAAGGCGCGATTTGGGCCGGAGGCGAGGTGAAGGAGTTCGGCGAGGCGGACGCTTTCGGCCACCGCAAAAAAATGGATATTGGGACGGCACTGGCGGAGGAAATTCGCCGCCGCACCGGCCAGGAAACGATGGTCAGCGACTTGACGTACGACCTGCGCAGCGGCGAGCCGGATGCGCTCGACCAGTTGATCGCCACGTCATTCGCCAACATCGCCGTGGATCTGATCCGCCGCGGCATGAGCGGGCGCATGATCGGCGTACAAAACGGCTGCTACGCGCATGTGCCGCTGCCGGACGTCTCGCTCGGGGCCCGCAAAGTGGATGTGGCGAAGCTCTACAACACGGAGCGTTGCCGGCCCAATTACAAATCGAAGCTGGGCATGCCGGTGCTTTTCAGCGGATCGTGACATGGTAACGACGCTGTGCGTTAGGGGCGCTGCTTGCCGCGCCGCCGGAAGCGAGTAGGACGCGCTGTGCTATAATCTACGTTTCCAGCTGGCTTAGCGACGCGGCGGTGCGTCCGATGGGCACCCCGCGCAGACCGGCCGGCGGACAGGAGTTGCACATGAAAGAGGGAATCCACCCCGATTATCACCCCGTGACAGTACACTGCGCGTGCGGCAGCACGTTCCAGACGCGCTCCACGTTCAAGGGCAATCTGATCCGCGTGGAAATCTGCTCGCAATGCCACCCGTTCTTTACCGG
>JAGWRH010000275.1 GCA_028876695.1 Acidobacteriota bacterium
AATGGGCAGCGCCGCTGGAGCAGTCTGTTCACCGGGATAAGGCCCAGGTCCGGGCTGGATCAGGCGAGGCGTTCCGTGTGGATGGAGTGATGGGCGACGTATTCTTGCAGGTTCGCGAGGATCAAAAGCAATTCGAGCATGCGGTCGCGCACATCTGGATTCGGCGCCGCCGGCTCTTCGAGATTATTCACGATGGTTAAAGCGTCCGCGAGGAGCCACTCAAGTTCGCCGGAATTGATCGCGCAACCATCGCGGCAGAGCGCCAGCGTGTGATCGGCTCGCAAAAATGCTTCGTCCAGAAAATGGCTCAGGCAGAGCCGCTCGGCGGCCAGAGCGGCGGGGATGGGGTTTGCGCACTGCACCCTGCGGCAGGTACTGGTAGAAGGCGAGGCCATCACATACTCCCGAGATGCGGACAGGGAATCCGAAGACTTGCCGAGAGCCTATCACAGAACGTGCTCTCGCGCATTTTTAACTACTTGTAAACGTATCGTGAACGGATAGCCACGCAGGATTGGGAATCTCTGCTGTGCCGGCTCGAAGCTATGCCGCCGCGCCGTGGCACTTCTTGAATTTCTTGCCCGAGCCGCAGGGGCAGGGGTCGTTGCGGCCGACTTTCGCGCCCGCCCGAACCGGCTTGGGAGCTTCTTGCTGTTGCGCGGGACCCGCCTGGAATTGCAGGTTCTGCTGCTGCCGCCGCTGCCGCTGCTCGATCTGTTTGGCCTCTTCCTGCGGACGCGCGGGTTGCATCAGGAACAGGAAGCGAACCGCCTCGGTATCGATGCGGTCCATCATGTCCTCAAACAAGGTGAACGCTTCCTTCTTGAATTCGACCAGAGGGTCTTTCTGTCCGTAGCCGCGCAGCCCGATTCCTTCCTTCAGATGGTCGAGCGTGAGCAGGTGGTCCTTCCACTGGGCGTCCACGATATCCAGCAGGATGTGGCGCTCGAGCCAGCGGAGCGTTTCCACGCCGAAAAGTTTTTCCTTGTCGTCGTAGCGCTGGTGAATTTTCTCGAGCATGGTATCGAGCATCTGATCGTGATTGAGCTCGGCGAACTCGACGCCCGCCGTTTTGGTATCGAGGCCGAACTGATTGAGAACCTCATTGCTGAATTGCGTGACGTTCCACTGATCCGGATGCTGATCGCGCGGACAGTACGTCTCGACCAGCGAATTGGAAATCGCCTCGGCGCGCTCGATCACGAATTCCTTCTGGTCGCGGCCTTCCAGGAAAGACCGTCGAAGCGAATACACCGTCTCGCGCTGCTTGTTCATCACGTCGTCGTATTCCAGCAGGTGCTTGCGGGCTTCGAAGTTCTGCGCCTCCACCGCTTCCTGCGCCGATTCAATACGCTTGCTGATCAGGCGCGACTCGATGGGAATGCCCTCCTTCATGCCCAAGTGATACATCAGCGACTTCACGCGGTCGCCGCCGAATATGCGCAGCAGATCGTCCTCGAGCGAGAGAAAGAATCGCGACGAGCCGGGATCGCCCTGGCGTCCGGCGCGGCCGCGAAGTTGGTTATCGATGCGGCGGGCTTCGTGGCGCTCGGTGCCAAGGATATGCAGCCCGCCCATGGCGACGACCTCGTCATGCTCGGCTCGGCACTGTTCGGAGAATTTGTCGAACATCGGTTTCCATTGCTCGAGCGGAACCTGGAAAATCCTGCCTTCCTGCTGGAACAGCACCATGGCCGGGGCGGATGCGCCGTTGGAACCTTTGGCGGGATTCTGACCGTCGGGTTGCGCCGCCGATTGCCCGTTTGAAGCGGCCGCCACTGGCTGCGGCGGATCGGCTGCCGGCGCGTCTGCCTGCTGCGGTGTTTCGGCGGATTCCGGCCCGCCAATCACCGATCCCGCCGGCGCGTAGGGCCTGGCCAGCTTGTTTTTCAGGCAGTACTCGCGCGTCATCGCTTCGGGATTGCCTCCGAGCAAAATGTCCGTGCCGCGGCCAGCCATGTTGGTTGAGACGGTGACCGCGCCCTTCCGCCCCGCCTGCGCGATGATTTTCGCTTCGCGCTCGTGTTGCTTGGCGTTGAGCACCTGAAATGGGATGCCCGCCTTCTTCAGGTGCTCCGCGATTTTTTCCGATTTTTCGATGGAGATGCTGCCGACCAACACCGGCTGGCCGCTTTCGAAGTATTGGCGGACGCCCGCGGCGCGCGTGCCGTCTTCCTGCAGGATGCCGTTCACGGCGGCTTCGAATTTTTCCGCTTCGGTCCGATAAACGACGTCCGGATTTTCGATGCGGATGAGCTGTTTATTCGTGGGTATCACCACGACATCGAGGCCATAGATCTTGTTGAACTCGGGCGCCTCGGTTTCGGCCGTGCCGGTCATGCCCGAAAGTTTCTTGTACATCCGGAAGTAATTCTGGAAGGTAATCGTGGCCAGCGTCTGATTTTCGCGCTCGATCTTCACGCCTTCCTTGGCTTCGACCGCCTGGTGCAATCCATCGGACCAGCGGCGACCCGGCATTTGCCGGCCCGTGAACTCGTCGACGATCACCACTTCGCCATCTTTCACCACGTAATCGACGTCCCGCTGAAACAGCGTATGCGCGCGCAGGGCTTGGTAAACATGGTGAATCGTTTCGATATTCGAAGGATCGTAGAGATTGCCGAGGCTCAGCAGGCGCTCGCATTTGGCGACGCCCTCTTCCGTGAGCGTCGCGGTGCGCATCTTTTCGTCGATGGTGTAATCGATTTCGCGGATGAGCTTGGGGATAATTTTGTCGATGCGGTAATACTTGTCGGTCGATTCTTCCGCGGGACCGGAAATGATCAGCGGCGTGCGCGCTTCGTCGATCAGGATCGAGTCCACCTCGTCCACGATGGCGAACTGGTGCCCGCGCTGCACGCAGTCCTTCAGATCGTATTTCATATTGTCGCGAAGATAATCGAAGCCGAATTCGTTGTTGGTCCCGTACGTGATATCCGCCGCGTAGGCGGCGCGGCGCTGCGCGTCGTCGAGATCGTGAACGATCACGCCGACCGTCAAGCCGAGCATCCGGTAAATGGGCGACATCCATTCCGCATCGCGCCGGGCCAGATAATCGTTCACGGTCACGATATGCACGCCGAGACCCGCGAGCGCATTCAGATACGCGGGAAGCGTGGCGACCAGCGTTTTGCCTTCGCCGGTCTTCATCTCGGAGATCTTGCCTTCGTGCAGGACCAGTCCGCCGATGAGCTGCACGTCGAAATGACGCATCCCGAGCGTCCGGCGGCCCGCTTCGCGGACCAGCGCAAATGCGGGAATTACCGCCGGCTCGATGGCCACGCGGAATCTTTCCCTGTAGGAAGGATCGTCTCGCTCCAGGCCTTCCAGGCGCGCCTGCACTTCGGCCTTCAGTTCGGCCGTGCGCGCGGGAATATCCTCGTCGGAAAGCTGCTTCATTTCCGGTTCGAGGGCGTTGATGGCGTCCACGACCGGGTGAACGCGCTTGATGTCGCGCTCGTGCTTCGTACCGATAAAAAACGATACGACGCCGTCTACAAACTTTTCAGCATCCATTTCCGGTGATCAAAAAACCCCTTCTCTCGCATTGCCGAAGGCGGCTCGGGAAAATTCGCCACAGTGAGCGTTTCGTATCCATTGTAGCACCCGAGCAGGGCTGTGCCAGCGTCGGCGCTGCTGCCGAACTTTGCCGGGCTTGGGGCGCATGCGGCGCCAACGGAGACTTGGAAGAATTCGACCGCCGTTGGCGCGAGGGATCGAGAGCATCGCGAAACCGGATTTGCTATAGTGCCGGGCGAATCGCCGCGGTGATGCGGTGCGTTAGCGGAGGTTTGAGAGATGGCTGAGAAGATGCAGCAGGCCGGGTTGTTACCCGCGCGCATGCAGCACTTGAAAGCGGTGATCGAAGAAGACGTGCGGCGCGGCCGTTATTTTGGCGCCGTGGTGATCGTGGCTCGACATGGCGTTGTCGCTTTCCACGAAGCCATTGGCCACACGGATTCGGCCCGCAAACAGCCGCTGAAGAAAAACTCGGTGTTCAACATCTTCTCCACAACCAAAGCTCTGACCACCGTGCTGGTATTTCGCGCCATCGAGCGCGGCGATTTGGCGTTGACCGCTCGCGTATCCGAAATTATTCCGGAATTTTCCGGCGGGCTGCGCGAGAAAATCACCGTCTATCATCTGCTCACCCACACATCGGGCTTGCCGGCCGTTTTCACTCCCAAGCCGGGAATGTACATCGACCGTCTCGACGAGATCATCGAGGCGATTTGCAAGTGCCTTCATTGCGTCGAAGAGCCGGGCAGATTGGCCACGTATGCGCCGATGGCCGGGCATGCGTTGCTGGGCGAAATGCTGCATCGGACCGATGCGAAAAGGCGGCGCTACCGGAAAATCGTCGAGGAGGATTTGCTCCGCCCGCTGAAGATGAAGGACACTTCGATTGGGGTGCGCGCGGACCTGCGCTCGAGGAAGATCGTGCCCATTTTTCTCGACCGCTCGCCCATCGATCACACGGGCCACGGCAATTTGGGTCCGAATGGCGCGTTTGAAGAGGAAGACGCGGAGATGCCCTGGGTCGGCGCCGTCACTTCAGCGAACGATCTGTTTCGTTTCGCGGAAATGCTGCGGCGCGGCGGCGAACTGGACGGCGCGCGAATTATCTCGCCGCGGATTCTGGATATGGCAACGCGCAACCAAACCGGCGATCGTCCGAACGAACTTTTTAAGCCGCTGTCCGTACTGCGGGGGTGGGAAATCGCTCCCGCGTACCTTGGCATCGGTTTCTTTTTGCGAGGGGAAGCGATCTGCCATCATCATTTTGGGACCATGACTTCGCCCCGAACCTATGGCAACTTCGGCGCGGGCAGCTCGATGTACTGGGTCGATCCGGAACTGGACATGACGTTCGCGCTCGTTTCCGCTGGAGTGATGGAAGAGTCCCAAAATATCGAACGGTGCCAGCGGTTATCGGACATCGCCGTTTCCGCGGCGGTTTGAGCGGCGGCCGATCCAAACGCCGCGCAACGCATCGCATTGTTAGGAGCATGAAATGAGAGTTCCGCCCGGCGTGAGGCCACAAGACTTTTCCACCGCGCTCCAGCAGTTTTCGAAGGCCGTCGGCCCGGAGTGGGTCTTTTCGTCCGAAGCGGACGTGGACCAATACCGCGACGCGTACACGCCCTACTGGAACGAGCCGGAAGAGCCCATTCCATCGGCCGCCCTCGCTCCAGAGAGCGTGGAGCAAATCCAAGCCGTGCTGCGTATTGCGAACCAATTCAAAATCCCGCTGTGGACCATCTCGACGGGGAAGAACCTCGCTTACGGCGGCTCGGCGCCTCGCCTTTCCGGCAGCGTAGTGCTCGACCTGAAGCGCATGAACCGCGTCCTGGAAGTGAACGAAGCCAATGCCTACGCCCTCGTCGAACCCGGCGTGAACTATTTCGATCTGTACCGCTACATTCAGGAGCGTGGGCTGAAAGTCTGGATCGATCCGCCCGATCCGGGTTGGGGCAGCCCGATGGGCAATTCGCTCGACCGCGGCGGCGGACGCACGCCGATGCGCGACCATTTTGCGTCGGTGTGCGGAATGGAAGTGGTGCTGGCAAATGGCGACGTGGTGCGCACGGGAATGGGCGCTCTTCCCGGCGCGCGCACCTGGCAGCAATACAAATACGGTTTCGGTCCTTACGTGGACGGGATTTTCACGCAGTCGAATTTCGGTATCGTGACCAAGATGGGCGTCTGGCTGATGCCCGCCCCGGAAGCCTATCGCGACGGCACCGTGATGGTGCGGAAGCATGACGACTTGATTCCGTTCATCGAAATTCTTTCGAACCTGATGAACTCCGGAATCGTGCGCGGTACGATGCTGCTCGAAAGTCCGCTGCTCAATTATCGCGCTTCGCAAGGCGGCGGCGTGCTCGATACGCCGGGCGGCCCGACCGTCGCCGAAATGGAGAGGCTCGGCGCGGAAAAAGGATTGGCGTACTGGAGCGCGGAGCTCCATTATTGGGGCCCGCGGAAAATCATCGACACGCAGTGGGAATACACGCAGGAGAAGTTCGCGTCGATTCCCGGCGCGAAATTCAAGGACGGCCGCTCCTACAAATTTCCGCTCACCCCGCAGCAACTCGAAAGCGCGCCGCAGATCGCGCTGGGCATCCCGAATCTTTCGATTTTCAGCATGCTGCAATCGACCGCCGGCCATCTCGATTTTTCACCCATCGTTCCCATGGACGGCCAGACCGTCTTCGATGTGCTCAAAGTGTTTGGCGAGGCGTATGCCGAATTGGGCGTGGCGCCGCGTAATCAATTCTTCGCCTTGCCCTGGAGTTTCTTCCCGCGATCGTTTGTCCTGCTATTCGGCTTTCCCATCGAGCACAACGTCGAGCAGAATCGCCGCACCCGCCAGGTCTTCGAGAAACTGGCCCAGGTGGCCGCCGATCACGGCTGGGGAGAATATCGCACGCACACCGCTTTCATGGATCTGGTCTCAAGCAAGTATTCGTTCAACAATCACGCCATGCGACGGCTGCACGAAACCATCAAGGACGCGCTCGATCCCAACGGCATCCTCTCGCCGGGGAAGAGCGGCATCTGGCCGAAAAGAATGCGCCCGACGAAAGCCTGATGCCGGCTTTCGTGAGCCACCTTGATTCGACGACAACCTGCCGCGCTACGGATTCGCTTGCCCGGCCATTTGCTCGCCGCCGGAGTTATCGGAACGGGATTCGTCGGCTTGCGAGGTGCGGGCCGTGCGGTGTCGTCAGCTCTGATGCGATAGGCGCGTCCGCGCTTCGGGGCCGGCCAAACCCAGATGGACCAGCGCGAGCCGTTCGGCGACCACCTCGTACTGCGCCGAGAGGTGCCCGCGATACATGGACATGTCGCGGTAGTATCGCTGAATTTTCTGCCCGTTTTTCGCGCCCGCGCTGCTGGACGTGCGAAACAGCAGTTCGACGGCTTCCCAAATCATCCGCCCGCCGTGTTCCAGAATCGCGAATAGCTCCAGATCTTCGCGCAGCGTGAAAGGCTCGCCGCCTTCGTACCCGCGCCGGCAATATTCCATGTAACGCTCGCCCGCGCTCAGCACCAGCTGTCGCGCCGCGCCGACCATCCCCAGCGCCAGCCCGATGGCGCGCTGGTAATCATGATGCTGATAGCGCAGCATAATCGGCGGGAAGAGCGTGTTCTTGGTGCGAATGATCGACTCGTATTCGTCGATCGCCG
>JAGWRH010000276.1 GCA_028876695.1 Acidobacteriota bacterium
CGCGGACTGCGCCTATCCGATACTGCCAATCGAATAGAATCCATCGTAAGTCGTTGAAAACACTAACCCGTGGAGCTTTCTATCCGATACAAGAGCGCGCAACGCCGATTTCGCCGCGTCTTCGCTTCGCGCGCCCAGTTGCCGCTGTAGAATCGCCATCCGTCGGCTCGCATCGATTGCTCCGCCTGCTCATCCGGCGCGGCTCGCCTGTGCTACGCTTGTTGTCCAGCGGCCTGCGGCGGCAGGCGTGTCCAACTCAGCCACGAGAGAGGTCCGACTGACATGTGCGGCATCGTTGGTTACATCGGCCCCAAGCGCGTCGTTCCCTTGATCCTCGACGGTCTGCGCCGGCTCGAATACCGCGGCTACGACTCGGCTGGTATCGCCGTGGTCAGCCAAAATGGCAAACTCGAAATCCGGCGCGCTTCCGGCAAGCTCCGCAATCTTGAGGAATCGATTAAAGGGACCCCGCTCGATGGGCTGTATGGCATCGGCCACACGCGCTGGGCCACTCACGGCCGCCCCACCGAGGAAAACGCCCACCCCCATCGCGATTGCACCGGCGACATCGTCGTCGTGCACAACGGCATCATCGAAAATTACGTCGAGTTGAAATCTCAACTCATCGCCGAAGGCCACAAGTTCGTTACCGAGACCGATACCGAAATCATCGCCCATCTGATCGAAAAGCTTTCGCGGCATTCCACCCTCGAAGAAGCCGTACTCAAGGCCGTAAAACAGATGGGCGGCGCCTATGCTCTCGTCGCCATCTCCGCCCGCGATCCGCAAAAGATTGTCGCCGCGCGCATGGGCCCGCCGATCGTCGTTGGCCTGGGCGAAAACGAATTCTTCGTCGCCAGCGACATTCCCGCCATTCTTGAACACACGCGCAACGTGTTCTTCCTCGGGGAAGGCGAGTTGGCGGTGATCGGCCCCCAGGGTGTGAAACTCTTCGATTTCGAAAGCCAGCCCATCACGCCGAAAACTCAGCGCATCACCTGGGACCCCGTCCAGGCGGAAAAAGGCGGCTTCAAGCACTTCATGCAGAAAGAGATTTTTGAGCAGCCGCGCGCCGTTCGCGATACGTTGCTCGGCCGCATCTCCCAACAAACCGGCAGAGTCTTCCTCGATCAGATGGATATCTCCGAGCAGGAGTTCCGGAATTTTCAATCCGTCAAGATTGTCGGCTGCGGCAGCACTTGGCACGCCGGGCTCGCCGGAAAATTCATGATCGAGCGCCTGGCGCATCTTTCGGTCGAAGTCGATTACGGATCGGAATTCCGGTACCGCGATCCCATCATCGACAAAAACACGCTGTTCATCGCCGTCAGCCAGTCCGGTGAAACCGCCGATACGATCGCCGCCGAACGCGAGGCCCGCCAGAAAGACGCGAAAATCCTGGCCATCTGCAACGTGGTCGGCTCCATGCTCACGCGCGAGGCGCAAGGCACCATCTACACGCACGCCGGCCCCGAAATTGGCGTCGCCTCCACGAAGGCTTTCACCGCCCAGCTCACCGCGCTGCTTTTAACCGCGCTGCATCTCGGACAGGTGCGCGGTAAGCTCAGCGGGCCCTCGTCGCAGCTCCTGATGCAGGAACTTACCAAGCTTCCCCACAAGATTTCCGAAATTCTCGAGCGCGACGCGCAAATCGAAGAGCTCGCGCGCCAGCTTTTCCGCTTCACGGATTTCCTATACCTCGGCCGCGGTATCCATTACCCCATCGCCCTCGAAGGCGCGCTCAAGCTCAAGGAAATTTCCTACATCCACGCCGAAGGCTATCCCGCCGGGGAAATGAAACATGGGCCCATCGCGCTGATTGACGAAAATTTGCCCGTCGTGGTGATCGCCACGCGAGACGAATCCGATCCCGCCTCCCTCACCCGCTACGAAAAGACGATCTCGAATCTGCAAGAGGTGAAGGCTCGCGACGGCATCGTGATCGCCGTGGTAACCGAAGGCGACCGCCTGGCCCGTGAAATCGCGAATCATGTCATCGAGGTCCCGCCCGTTCCCGACCTGCTCGCGCCCATCATCGAAGTCGTGCCGCTGCAGCTGCTTGCGTATCACATCGCCGTGCGGCGCGGCTGCGACGTCGATCAGCCGCGCAATCTCGCCAAATCGGTGACCGTCGAGTAGGCCCGATGCGCGGAAGGTGCACTTTCCTTTCGTTCGCCCCTGCGATGCTGCCCGGCGTCGCGGTGCTCGCCCTCGCTTCATTCGCGGCGCCGGTCGCAGGCGCAGCTCAGGCCGGCGCGCAAGCGCCATCGGATTCCGCCAGCGCCACGCTGGCTTCGATCGAAGTCACCGGGTCCCGGCGCTTCACCTCCGCGCAAATCGCGCCCTCCACCGGACTCAAAGTAGGCTCGCAAATTACTCGCGCCGATTTGCAGCAGGCCGCGAACGCGCTCGCCCAGCTTGGCCCCTTCACGAACGTGCAATACCGCTTCGGCAGCGAACCCACTGGCGTGGTGGTGCAATTCCAGGTCGCGGACGCGCCCGCCGTCCCCGTGTTCTTCGATAATTTTCCGTGGTTCACCGACGAGCAGCTCGAC
>JAGWRH010000277.1 GCA_028876695.1 Acidobacteriota bacterium
CGAGATTTTTCCCGGTGTGTTCGGAAACGACCTTGTATCCGCCTTTTACTTTCACGATCATTGATTGCCTCCCGCACTGAGCTTCGGTGCGGGGTCCGTTTGAATTTTGACCGCATGGGTCACAATCAGGACATTCAAACCGACCCGCTCCGCAATTTTCGCGCCGCGCATGACCCGTTGCGATGAACATCATCACCGGCCGGCGCCCTTCACCGTCTCTCATTCATTTGATTAAGGAAGCGTACGAAACGAAGCAGCCCGCCCAAATACGCTCGCGCGTACCGGGAAATTGAGTTTATGATATCGCGCAAATTCCAGACCACAGGAGCGACACGGATGGGGTCCGCGGAGACGCGCGGGAAGCTCGAACCAGTCCTGGTGACGGGCGCGACGGATGGACTGGGCCGCGCGACGGCGATCGCGCTTTCCAGACGCGGCTATCGCGTGTTTGCCGGCGGACGCAGCGCGGAACGCCGCGCCGCTCTTGAAACGCTGGCACGCGAACAGAAGCTCGCGCTCGAGCCGCTGGAGATGGACGTGACGAGCGACGGCTCGGTTGACGCGGCCGTGGGCGAAATCGAGCGGCGCGCCGGAGCGGTTGCGGCGCTGGTGAACAACGCGGGAATCGGGATCGGCGCGGCGATGGAAGAAATCTCGCTTGCGGATATGCGCCGGCAGTTCGAGACGAATCTTATTGGAGTTTTGCGCGTGACGCAGCGGGTGCTGCCGGAAATGCGCAAGCGGCGGCGGGGGCGAATCGTGAACATGAGCTCGGTGGCGGGGAAATTGGCCGGGCCGATCATGGGCCCGTATTGCGCGAGCAAACACGCGCTCGAAGCCATGAGCGACGCGATGCGGCTGGAGCTCTATCCCTTCGGCGTACAGGTGATCGTGATCGAGCCGGGATATATTTCGACGAGCATCGGGCGCAATTCCATGGAGCTTTCGGCGGGGTACGCAAACGCGGCGCCCGAGAGCGCGTACGCCCCGATTTACGAGGCGTTTCGAGTTTCATTCGCGAACAGCATGAAGAATTCGCGGACCACTCCGGAGGATTGCGCAGCGACGATCGTGCGCGCGATGGAAGCGGAACGCCCGCGCGCGCGGTACGCGGTGACTCCCGAAGCGAAAATGGCCCTGTGGATGCGCCGCTTGCTCCCGGATCGAATTTTCGACAAGATGATACGCAAGAGCATGGGCCTCGAGGAATTCCGCGCTGAAATTCGAAATGCGTCCGGCACGTATAGAACGTAAACGCCGCCGCTCGCCGGGAAGTTGCGCCGGGCGGCACGATGAGCAAAGGAGGACGGTATGTATTGCTCAAAATGCGGAGCGATGGTTTCGGATGCAGCGTCGTTTTGCGGCGCGTGCGGGCAGCCGACCGGAAGCGCGGGCGGGCCGCAGACGCAAGCGGGAGTGCTGCCGCCTCCGCCACAGCCAGCGGTGGCCGCGACCGCGCCGGCGCTCTATGCCGGGTTTTGGCTTCGCGTGGTGGCGGCGATCATCGACTACATAATCATCGGGCTCCCGCTCGGCGCGATTTTCTTCGCCATGATGGCGAGCTCGCTGCCGGCCCTGATGCGCATGCAACAAGGCGAGTCACCGATGGTGTTGGTGGCGGCGATTCTGCCGCGCTTGATCGTGCTCGGGATTCTCTCGCTGGTGGGAAGCTGGCTTTACTGGGCGGCGCTGGAAAGCTCTGACTGGCAAGCGACGCTGGGAAAGAAGGCGCTGGGACTGTATGTGACGGATATGGAAGGCCGGCGCTGCTCGTTCGGAAAAACGAGCGGACGATTTTGGGGCGGGCGCGGGATTGGCGCGGTGCCTTATTTAGGCGGACTATATTTTCTGATCAGCTGCATCATGGCAGGCTTCACCGAGAGAAAGCAGGCGCTGCACGACATGATCGCGAATTGCCTGGTGCTGCGAAAAGACTGATCGGAAATTGCCCCGGGGAGGCGGAATTGAAGTGCAGGAGGTGCGGCGCTCAGATTTCCGACGATGCGGCGTATTGCAGTGCCTGCGGCGAGCCGACGGCGGAGCGCGGCGACGACGGATCGGAAACGAATTTCGGTTTGCATACGGTTTCGGAAAGCAAGCCCGAGGCGAGCGTGGCGTACGCGGGTTTCTGGCTGCGCGCGGTCGCGTGGGTCGTCGATATGTTTCTGCTGGGCGTGGTGGTGGGAATCTTCATCCTGAATCCGCTGCTGCCGCGCGCGGGAATTTCTCCCGATAATCCAAAGGCAGTGTTCAACACCGGCAACCCGCAAGTGCTGGCAATCAATCTGCTGGTGTTGATGGCGGAGTGGTGCTACTTCGGGCTCCTGGAAAGCTCGCCGTGGCAGGCGTCGGTGGGCAAACGGCTGCTGGGGCTCTACGTGACGGATCAGCAGGGCAAGCGGGTTTCGTTCGCGCGAGCCAGCGGGCGATTCTGGGGCATGTATCTTTCGACGTTGACGATTGGGATCGGGTACCTGATGGCCGGATTCACGCCGAGAAAACAGGCGCTGCACGATTTGCTGGCGAAGTGCCTGGTACTCAAGAAAACCTCCCGCCGGAAGTAGACAAGGCGCGCGAGAGCCTCCGCTCGAAAACACAACCGGGGTTATAAAAGCAGA
>JAGWRH010000278.1 GCA_028876695.1 Acidobacteriota bacterium
CGTGCTGGTCGCCCTCGGCGCCACGCTCGCGTTTGGCGCCATCGGTTTTCTCGACGACTACAGCAAGGTCGTGCGCAAGCACAATCTCGGCCTCACGGCCAAACGGAAATTTCTCCTGCAAATTCTGGTGTGTCTCGGAGTGGGGGCGGTCCTGATCGGATTGCAGGCCAGCGGCGTCTATTCCACGCGGTTGAGCGTTCCATTCGTGAAGCGCGTCCATCCCGATCTCGTGATTGGCTCGCTTCTAGCGCGTCCCCACATCTGGCTGCTGGCCTACATCCCCTTCGTCATCTTTCTTGTACTCGTGATCGCGGGACTTTCGAACGGCGTCAACCTGACCGATGGGCTCGACGGGCTGGCCATCGGATGCGTAATCATTTCCGCGGCCGCGCTCACGGCGCTCACCTATCTCTCGAGCAACGCCCGCTTCGCCGACTATCTCGAAATCGAAAAAATTCCACAAGCGGCTGAATTGACGGTCTTTTGCGGTTCGGTCGTGGGCGCGTCCATTGGATTCCTGTGGTACAACGCGCACCCCGCCGAAATGTTCATGGGCGACGTCGGTTCGCTGGCTCTCGGCGGCGCGATCGGCACCGTCGCGGTGATCATCAAGCAGGAAATTTTGCTTCTTTCGATCGGCGGCGTTTTTATCATCGAACTGCTCTCGGTGATTTTTCAGGTGGGATCGTTCAAGCTCACCGGGAAACGCATTTTCCGGATGGCGCCGCTGCACCATCATTTCGAGCTGATGGGCTGGAGCGAATCGAAAGTCATCGTGCGGTTTTGGATCGCGGCGCTCATTTTTTCGCTGTTCGCGCTGACCACGCTGAAGTTGAGGTGAACCAGGTGAGACCGGGAATTGATCTCGAGCGGAAAAAGCTTTTGGTTGTGGGCCTTGCGCGCACCGGAATCGTCGCGTAGCTTTTCGCGGCTGGCTACGGCGCGAGCGTCACAGCTACGGACGAAAAGCCGGAAAGCGGTCTGCGCGAAACAGCCGAGCGCCTCCGCGCCGCCGGCGTAACGCTGCAGCTCGGGACGCACCTTCGCGACGCGTTCATCGAGCAGGACCTGATCGTCGTCAGTCCCGGAGTGCCGTCCAAACTCCCGCTGCTGCAGCTGGCGCGATCCCGCGGGATTCCTGTGTGGAGCGAAATCGAGTTGGCGTGGCGTTTTCTGCGCGGCAAGCTCGTCGCCGTCACCGGTTCAAACGGAAAAACCACCACGACCGCGCTGATCGCGCACATCCTGAAAACCGCGTCGATACCAACGCTCGTTGGCGGGAATATCGGCACGCCGTTGCTGTCGCTCGTGGAAACCTCCACCGATTCGACCGTAACTGTCGCGGAAGTCAGCAGCTTTCAGCTCGAAACGATCGACGCGTTTCGCCCGGAAATCGGCGTGCTGCTGAATCTGACGCCCGATCACCTCGACCGCCACGCCTCGTTCGCGGAATACGCCGCGGCAAAAATGCGAATGTTCGATAACCAGATCGAACGCGATGTCGCGCTGCTGAACGCGGACGATCCGGAGGTGGCGCGGCGCATGCCTTCGCGCCCGCGCATGTACTGGTTCAGCCGGGAGAAACGCGTCGCGCAAGGTGCCTTTCTGCGGGACGGCCAAATCTGTTTCCGCGATCACGGCAACGAGTTTGCGCTGGCGCGCCGCGGCGAAATTCCCCTGCGCGGCGAACATAACGTTGAGAACGTTCTCGCGGCGTGCGCTGCGGCGTACCTGGCGGGCGCCGAGCCGGCCGCGATCGCCGCGGGAGTCAAATCCTTTCGCGCCGTCGAGCACCGCCTCGAATTCGTCGCCGAAATTAGCGGCGTCTCCTACTACAACGATTCCAAAGCCACCAACGTGGACGCCGCGCTCAAGGCTATCGAGGCGTTTCCCGGTTCGCTCTTCGTAATTCTCGGCGGCAAGGACAAAGGCAGCCCCTACACGCCGTTGCGCGACCCTCTGCGAGCCCGCGCCAAGGTGGCGCTGCTGATCGGCGCGGCCGCGGACAAAATTGCCGCCGATTTGTCCGGCGCGGTCCCGTGCATCCCGGTGGGCACGCTCGAACGCGCCGTTGAATTCGCCGCCGAAACCGCCCACGCGGGAGACGTTGTTCTGCTGGCGCCGGCCTGCTCCAGTTTCGATCAATTTGAAAATTACGAGCACCGCGGCCGCGTCTTCAAGGAGTTGGTCGCGAAGCTAGAAAAACAACCCGTCGCGGGCGCCCTCCCGCGGAAAGGCTGATATGCCGCGAACTCTCGAGCCCGACCGCCGCCTGTTCGGCGCCACGCTCGCGCTCTGCCTGATCGGCGCGGTCATGGTGTTCAGCGCCTCGGCCATGACGGCCCGCGAGCAGTACGGCGACGCCTACTTTTTCCTCATTCGCCAGCTCCTCTGGGCCGCGCTCGGCATCGTAGGCATGTTCTGGCTGATGCGCACCGATTACCACAAGCTCCGCCAGCCGCGCGTCATTTTCACCGGCCTCTCGCTCACGTTGGTGCTGCTCGTCGCCGTCTATTTCCTCGACCGCTCGCACGAAACGCACCGCTGGATACGCATCGGCTCTCTGCTCAGCTTTCAGCCCTCGGAACTCGCCAAGCTCGTGGTGATCTTTTTCCTCGCGTGGTTTCTCGAGGTCCGTTGCGCGCCGCGCGCCCCCGGCGTCAACAACCTGCCGCGCACGCTTCTGCCGATTCTCGGCACCGTCGCGCTGATCACCGCCCTGATTTACAAGGAGCCCGACCTCGGCACCGCGTGCATGATCTTCTTCATCGCCGCGGTGATGCTCTTCATCGCCGGCCTTTCCTACCGCTACATCGCCGCCGCCGCGCTCGCCGCCATTCCCGCGATCTACATCGCCATCGCCAGCACGCCCTACCGGTTGCAGCGCGTGCAAACGTTCTTTTCGCCCGGTTCGGATCCGCAGGGTCACGGTTTTCAGCTCCTGCAGTCCCTGATCGCCGTCGGCTCGGGCGGTTTCACCGGCGTCGGCTTAATGGAAAGCCGCCAAAAGCTGTTCTTTCTGCCGGAAGCGCACACGGACTTCATCTTCTCCGTGATCTGCGAGGAAATCGGATTCATTGGCGCCATCGTC
>JAGWRH010000279.1 GCA_028876695.1 Acidobacteriota bacterium
TGCGAGCCGCGCGGCAGATCGCGCCGGCTTTTGTCGATGACCGATTGAATATCTCGCGCTACCCCGCCCAGGTCACGGCCATCCACCGAGCCAAAGATGTCGATCGCCGTCTGCACGTCGTAGTGCGAAACCACGGCCATTTCCGAACCCCGGCTGAAGGAAGCAACGTCGCTAAGAATCCCCTGCTGGTTCGAGCCCGGACCGCTGATGGGAATATTTTCGAGCTTTTGCAGCGAATCGTTGCGGTATTCCGGCGTTTGCACCTCCACGTTGTAGCTGACGCCGTTCTGCGGGTCGAGCCAGAACGTGGGCGTGGTCTGAAAACTGCCACTCAGCGAAATCAGCAGATTTCGCGCCACATCATTCGCCGTATAGCCGATCTGCTCGGCCTTGGTTCGATTCACCTGAATATGCAGGCGCGGCTCGTTGAACGCCTGCTGGATGCGCAAATCTACGGTCCCAGGAACGAATTTCAGCTGGTTCAGCAGATTGTCGGCGTAGCGGCGGTTCGCCAGCAAATTTCTCCCGACGATCTGAATGTCAATGGGCGCGGGCAGGCCGAAATCGAGGATCTTGCTCACCATATCGGTCGGCAAGTCGTAGAACTCCACGCCCGGAAAATCCTGGGCCAGACTGCGGCGAAGCTCGCGAACGTAGTCGCGTGTGGGCGCGTGATCTTTCGAGAGCGATACCAGAATATCGGCGTCCTCCGTTCCGATCGGGGCGGAATTGCTGTACGACAAATTGATGCTGCTATAGGGCAGGCCGATATTGTCGATGATGCTGGTCAGCTGCGACCTCGGAATGTGCGCCCGGATGTCGTTCTCCACGCGGTCGCAAAGCGCGGCGGTATCCTCAATGCGGGTGCCCGTCGGAGCTCGCATATGGATGTTGAATTCGCCGCTATCCACGGAAGGGAAAAAATCCTCCCCGGTCAACGGAAGCAGAGCGAACGACAGGACGCACGCTGCGAAAAATCCAGCCAGGAAAAGCCGGCGATGGCGGAGGCAGGCTTCGAGCCATCGGCGATACGCTTCGCGGAAGCGTTCAAATCCTCGCTCGAATTGCGCCTGAACGCGCACCAGCGGGTTGCGCGAGTTCTCCGTCCGCTCGCGCCGCTCCTCCTCCGTTTGTTCGGCCAGCATGTAACGAGCCATGGTGGGCACCAGCGTCCGCGAAAGCACGTAAGACGCGAGCATCGCAAACACCACCGCTTCCGCGAGCGGAACGAACAGATAGCGCGCCACGCCCGATAGAAAGAACATCGGCACGAAGACGATGCAAATCGAGAGAGTCGATACCAGCGCGGGCGTTGCAATCTCCGCCGAGCCGTCGATGATGGCCTGCACGATCGGCTTGCCCTGATCGATATTGCGGTTGATGTTTTCGATGGCCACCGTGGCGTCGTCGACCAGTATGCCTACCGCCAGCGCCAGACCGCCGAGCGTCATGATGTTGATGGTCTGACCCAGAGCGCTCAGCACGATAATCGAAGTCAAAACCGACAGCGGAATCGAAACGGCGATAATCAGCGTACTCCGCCAGCTGCCGAGGAAGATCAGAATCATCAGCCCGGTAAGGGCGGCCGCGATCACCCCCTCTCGAACAACACTGTTGATCGAAGCCAGAACGAATATCGATTGGTCGGAGAGGAATTGGATTCTGAGCGCCGGCGGCAGGCCGGACAGGATCACCGGAACTTTCTTTTTGACGTTCGCGATAATGTCCAGCGTCGAGACGTCGCCACCCTTGAGCACGGAGAGCAGAGCGGCGCGCGTGCCATCCACGCGCACGATGTTGGTCTGCGGCGGATAACCGTCGCGAACGTTGGCAATGTCGTGGATATAGATGGTCGAGTTTCCCACCTGCTTGACCGGCAGATCGTTCATTTCCTGAATCGTCTGCGGAGCGCCGTTCATATCTACGTGATACTCGAATGGGCCGATTTTCGCCGTTCCGGCGGGAATGATCAGGTTCTGGGCGCCGATGGCATTCACGATATCCAGCGGCGAGAGCCCGTGGGCCTGCAACGCCTGCGTGTTGAGATCGACCTGGATTTGGCGCTGCTTGCCGCCGTAGGGATAGGGCACCGCCACGCCGGGAATGTTGATCAGGCCGACGCGAACGAAATTCTGCGCCAAATCGCCCAATTCCTGCTCGGAGATCCCCTGCCCGGAAATTCCCAGCTGGATCACCGGCACGGTCGACGCGTTGTATTGAATGATGAAGGGCGGCTGCGTGCCCGGCGGCATGTTGTGAACGGTGGATTGGGAGATCGCGGTGATTTGCGCGACGGCCGTTCCGACGTCCACGCCCGGCTGGAAAAACACCTTCACCACGGCGCGCCCCCCGAGCGATTGCGAATCGATGTGAGCGATGTTGTTGACCGTGGTCGTCAGCGCGCGCTCGTAGTTGTAAACAATGCGGTCGGACATCTCGTCCGCCGAAAGCCCGTTGTAGTTGAAGAGCACGCTGATTACGGGAATGTCGATGTTGGGGAAGATGTCGACGGGCGTTCGCACGATCGCCACAGCGCCGACGATCAACACCAGAATGGCCGCGACCACGAACGTGTAGGGGCGGCGCAGCGCCAACCGAACGATCCACATCGATGCCGTTACTCCTCGACCTAGGCGTCCGGCCGGCGAAGCACACGGGCTCGCCTAGCCGTCGGACGGAAACTTGGATTATCTCACGCTACCTCAAATGTGGATCGAGCAAAGGAACCGCCTAAGCAGGTGATTCTGCCGGATTCCTAGTTGACAGCCACTATCATCTAGGATACCGTCCAACCTGCTCGCAGTTGTTAGACTTTATCATCTGGGAGCGGGAGAAAGGCGCATGGCCAGTCGAGCCGTCCAATTTGGTGTGCTTATCATCGCTGCTCTGTTTCTCGGTGTCACGGCGACCGGCGCTCAGGAGACGCGCTATTTCGTCGCCTACTCCTCGCACTTGGAGGAGCCCGGCAACTTGGAAGTTGAGCTATTTTCGACCTACGGCACGCAAAAAGGCGCGGGCGATTTCATCGCCCCATGGGCCGAATTCGAATACGGCGCGACTGCCTGGTGGACTACGGAGCTCTATTTCGATTTCCAGCGCACGTTTGGTGACACCGCGGTTTTCACCGGCACGCGCTGGGAGAATCGCTTCCGGCCGCTGATGCGTGAGCATTGGATCAACCCCGTGCTCTACGTTGAGTTCGAAAATATCACCGCAGCCGATAAAACCCTTAAGGAAGTAGTTGGGTTCGATAACCAACTCGATGGCGCCTCACCGAACGTTCTCTCCAGCCAATCTCACCTGCGCGAAGTCGAAACCAAGCTGATCCTTTCCAGCGATTTCAAGGGCTGGAACTTTTCCGAGAATTTCACCGGTGAAAAAAATCTCGGCCACGCGCCGTGGGAGTTCGGTTACGCGCTGGGGGCGGCGCGCCCGCTACGGCTCGCCGCTGCGCCTGATCCGTGCAACTTTTGCCGCGAGAACTTCATCTTCGGCGCGGAAATGTATGGCGGCCTCGGAACTGCTTCCGCCTTCACGTTTTCAAACACGTCTCATTACCTTGCGCCAATTCTCGCGTGGCAGCTGCCCAACGGAGTCACATGGTCCATCTCACCTGGGTTCGGCCTGGCCCCCCAGAGCCACCGATTTCTGCTGCGCTGCGGTATGTCGTACGAGCTCGCCGGATTCGGCCGCAAAGTCCGCGGCCTGCTTCCATGACCCGCCGATTGATTCCAGTGTTGCTGATGGCGTCGCTCGGATTTATGCCTGCGGCAGGCGCGAAATGGGAAAGAGACTCGCGCGGCGTGCTCATGGCCATCGCGCGCGCTCCAAAGAGGGCCCGCGCGTGGGCAAATCCGGATGGGAACGATCCCGATACCATTCGCGCCGGACGAAAACTCTTCCTCCAGCACTGCGCCGAATGCCACGGGCAAGATGCTCGCGGTGATCGCCACGCTGCAA
>JAGWRH010000280.1 GCA_028876695.1 Acidobacteriota bacterium
AAAGGCCTGTTTGAAGTCGCCGACCAGGGCACCATCTTTTTCGACGAAATTTCCACCGTAAGCGCCGAAACGCAGGCCAAGCTGCTGCGCGTGATTCAGGAGCGCGAGTTCATGCGGCTCGGCGCAACCGACACGATCAAGGTGGACGTGCGCATCCTCGCCGCGTCCAACGAAGATTTGCGCAAGCTCGTCCGCGAGGGCCGCTTTCGCGAAGACCTGTATCACCGCCTCAACGTGATCGCCTTGAATCTGCCGCCGCTGCGCGACCGCAAGGAAGATATCCCGCTGCTGGTGGACCGCTTCATCGACCGCTTCTGTCGCGAAAATAGCAAGCCGGCGCGGCGGTTCTCCAACGCCGCGATGAAGCTGCTCATGGATTACGACTGGCCAGGAAACGTGCGCGAGCTCGAAAATGCCGTCGAGCGATCGGTTGTGTTATCCACGGGCGAGATGATGGAGCCGGAGCTGCTGCCGGAAAGCGTGGGCACGTGCGAAGTGGTGAAAGGCGTTCGGCTGCAGCTTGCGGAATTTCTACCGTCGCTGCCCAGCGGAGCCGGCCCGCGCAATTCCGCGCCGGCGCCTTCGCTCTTCGAAATCCTCGAGGAAGTGGAGCGTCACATCATCGTGGACATGCTGGAGCGCACGCATTGGAATCAAACGGAGGCCGCGGAACGCTTCCAGGTGCCGCTTTCCACGCTGAATCAGAAGATCAAGCGGTTGGGCATCGAAACGCGACGGCGACCGGCCGGCGCGCGCACGGGCGGCATGGGCATCGAGGATCCCGCGGAATTTGCGGCGGGGAAATAGCCGTCTAGGAAACGAGCGGCCGCCCGGCGATCGCCTCCAGCACCCGGAACGGCGCGCGCTCCGGCGCAACCAGCGCGCTGGGCGGAATCAGCAGCGTCTGTTCCATCGCATACTGCCCCGATAACGCCGCGTGCGCCACGCCATCCGTGAACACCAGCCAGGTAGCCATCGGCGGAAACTCCAGCCGGCTCTTCGGAAAATTCGCCTGAAAATCCGAATGCTCCTTCAAATAATCGTGGAAGTGCAGCATGAACGCGTCGTAGGGCGCGCGATCCCGCCCCGAAAAGCCCAGCATTCGCGCGACTGCCGCGGCCGCCTGGCTGAGCGCGGATCGCTCCGAAAATTTTCGCAGCCCTGCCGGACCGGCATACTGCTGCGCGAGCGGCTCGAATGCGCCGGTGGTGTTCCACACGCGCGCTTTCGACGGATTCAGGTTGGTGAAGATGCGCAGGATGCGCCCGCCGCGCGTGGGCCGGCTGGGAAACGCATCCACGTGCAACAGATCATTGCGCTTGTGCAACGGCAGATCCCGGCCTTGCTCCTCGAGCGGACGAAAGCTCGAATAATCGACAATCCATTCTTCCGCGTACGGCGCCAGGAATTTCCCAGCGAACGCCAGCACGTTGCGGCTGTAGTCGCGCAGGATCGAGTGCACCCGCTCGATGGTTGCCGCATCGCCGCCCGCGCCTCGCAGCGTGTCGTCGCCCGGCCGGTAAGACACGTTTTTGTGCAGGCGCAGCTCCGCCCATTTCTGCGACACCAGAAAATCGCGGTCTTCGGCGGGCAATTTGAACGGGGGATCGCGGAAAAAGAGGATCTGGCCGCCCTCGAGCAGCTCGCAGCACTTGCGCGCCCGCTCTGGAGCCATTTCCGGACGCGTCCAGCCGGCCGGCGTGTAATCTTCGACCGTGACCCAGGGAGCTTCGGCCATGCTATGTCCCGCGGGGTCCCGGAGGGTCGATTGCGCGGGTCATTCGCTTTTCGGCGCCGGCTGTTTTGCGGCGAAATTGCGCGGCAAAAGCGCGGTCGAAAGGTCAACGTGCGAAAGATCGACGCCGTCGAGCTTCGTCTCGCGCAGAATAGCCGCTTTCAGATTCGCGCCGTCAAAGATCGCGCCGGCGACGTCCGCTTCGCGAAAATTCGTCACCCCGCAATCGGCGCGCCGCAGAACGGCCCCGCTCAAATTGGCGCGGAAAAGTTCCGCTCCGCCGATTCGCGCTTCGGTCAAATCGGCTCCGCTGAAGTTCGTTTCCGTGCAATCGGCCCGCCGCAAATCGGCGCCGCGAAGCCGGCAGCCGCTCAGGTCGGCGGTAGTGAGCCTGGCGTCGCGCAAGCTCGCGCCTTCCAGATTGGCGCCGCCGCAATCCGCCAGCGTCAAGTTCGCGCCCGAGAGGTCGATGCGCGAAAGATCGGCGCCGGAAAAATCCGCGCGCTTCCCGGTGGCGTCGCCGCGCACGAATTTGGCGTGCGCCGCCAAAATGTTCGATACTTTCGCGCCCTTGTGACGCACGCTGCCGGGCGAGCGCAGCTTCGATCCTTTGATTGCATTGAGTATGCCCATGTCCCGATCACGCCGTAAATTTTGGAATGCTATATCTTACTAAAACCTGCCGCCGGTATGCACTCTTTCGCGGTGGGTCGGTTTGAATGTTCTTGATCGTGACAGTAAGCAGTCAAAAATTCAAACTTACCCACTACCCACTCTGTACCCGATATACGCGCGATTGGGCTGGTGTGGTAATTTAGAGCATGAAGCTGCCTCCGGCAATCCGCTTCCCATCGGGCCTCTCCTGCAAATTGTCCGCCGCTTCCGGGGCCTTCCCGCTTCTCTCCCGCGCTCGGACACATTTTTTCCCCCCGATTGTCGGCCTGACGCTTGCCGCCTGCGCGGCAGCGCTGTTTGTAGCGGCGCCTGTCGTCATGGCGCAGTCCGATAGCGGCCAAACGGGCGAAGTGGTCGCGAACTTGGCCGCCGGCCGCGTGGTGATCGCGGTGGTAAAAGACGCGATGCTCGTCGGCACGGTGGAAAATCCTATTGAGGCGCAGACGCTTCCGCCCACGCCGGTGCAGCTTACCAGCGAACGCTTCGGCGTATATCTCGGCCCGGTCGATTGGTGGTCGCCTCCATCGGAGCGCGAGATCGCCGAGCTGAACCAGGAAATCCCGCGCCTGCACACCTACGCCGTGGCCACGCCGCCGCATTTGGGCCAATCGCAAGGTGGAGACGAGCCATCCGACATCGAGATTACCGGCCAGAGCCTGCAGCAGCGGCTCAATGAACTTGCACAATCGTTGCACAGCCCGCTCAATCTGCCGCCGGATAAGCCTTTCGCACAGCTGATCGTGGCGGATTATTTCGCGGGATACGGGCCGGAAGTCTGGCAGCTCGCCTATTCGGCTGACCAGGAAGAGCGGGAGGACAGCTTCTGGACCACACGAATCGAAGGCCCCAGGTACCTGCAGTTCTGGCCGCCGGAAAAAGGTCAGCCGCGAACGCTGGTGGAGTTCCGCTATCCGCCGGAAGACCCGTCACCCACTCTGCTTCAGTTGTTGCAGCAGAAGGACCCGCGCGTCGAGCGCGTGATCCAATCCGATCCGGCAATGGCCGATGTTGCGCAGCATTTTCTCGACGGCACGTCGAACAAAGTGCGCGCCGCGGACGCCACGCAATTCCTGCAAGCGGTTCTCGACGCGACCGCGCCGCTGCACGCCCGCGAAATTATCGGAATTTTGCACCCCGAGACCGGCTTCAGCTGGATTCTCGCGCCCGCGCCCGAAGAGCCGATCCACCGCGAAAATCGCCCGGCCGGCGCGCCCACGCTCGAATCGAGCGCGCCGCCAGCGCCCGCGCCGCCAGCGCCCGCGCCGCAAACGCCGGCGCCGCGAACGCACTGAGTCGCGCCCCCAGAGGAACTTCGGCTGTTCAAGCCGCTTATTTGTGATCGCCGCGTTGCTTCTGGACCTTTGCGTTCTTTTCCGCCACTCCGCGCGCCATCTCTTCTTTGTGCAGCAGCAGCCTACGCGATAGCTCAGCGTCGTTGAGCGCCAGGATTTCCGCCGCAAAAATCGCCGCATTCACGGCCCCGGCCTTATCGATAGCCATGGTCGCCACGGGAATGCCGCCCGGCATCTGCACCGTCGCCAGCAGCGCATCCATGCCGTTGAGCGAACTCGTCCCCAGCGGAACGCCGATCACCGGCAGCGTCGTGCTCGCCGCCATCACGCCCGCCAAATGTGCCGCCGCGCCCGCCGCCGCAATGATGATCTTCAGCCCGCGGCTTGCGGCCGTCTTGGAGTAATCGTGCGCGCGCTCCGGCGTGCGATGCGCCGAAAGCACTTCCATATCGTACGGAATACCGAATTTCGCCAGGGTTTTCCCCGCTTCCGCCATTACCGGAAAGTCCGTGTCGGACCCCATTACAATGCCAACGGTAGCGCTCCCTTTTTCCGCCATGATCACCTCGTGAAATGAATGTGAGCCTGCCGCGCCCGGCGGCCGCCAGTCCCGGCCCGAGCGCGCGAATGAAAAATCAACTCTTTGGCGCTCCGGCGACGGACTTCTCGGTGCCGGCGCGCGCGCCGCTCTCGCCTGCTTCGATCGCCCGCCTGGCGATGTCCCGCCGGTAGAAAGCGCCGTCGATTTTGATTTTGTTCGCGGCGTCGTAAGCCGTGCGGCATGCCTCGGCCAAATCGTTGCCGCACGCG
>JAGWRH010000020.1 GCA_028876695.1 Acidobacteriota bacterium
GCAGATGAAAGTACAGGCCACGCGAACTGACTTCGCGTGATTCAGTGGCGGCTTCGCCAACCACTGCTTCATCGGTCCAGCGGACGATCAAGGGCAAGCGCATCAAAAAGCGGCGCGAGGAACGTCGTTCTTTTAAGGACACTGGGATCGTCTCCATTATTTCGCAGACAGATTACGAAAAAAGCTGAAGAAGGACCAATAGCACATTAGGGCCAATTCCGGCGGCTCCATTCGGTACAAAGGTACTATAGCGGCTATGGCTGGGTTCGATATGAAATGAAGGCACTTCTCAGCGGCAGTACCGCTATTTCTCTTCCGCCGCTTCCGACTTGGCTTTGCGGACGGCCTTAAGCACGGCTGGGAAGGTGATCACGCCCTCCAGTTGACCCAGATCAGCGCGATTGACCACCGGAACCACCGGCCAATCGCCGAGCCAGCGCATAGCTTCCTCGATCGATTCATCGCGGAATAGCAACGGCAGAGGCCCTTTCGATTTTACCTCGTCCGCCGTGCGCGGGGCGGCGTCTTTGGACAGACGCAGAAGGTCTTCGGTGTCGAGGAGGCGCCATTCGCCCATTTGAACGCGAAGCAGCACCAGAGGGTCGGCACTCTCTCCTGCTTTACGAGCGAGATCGGCGAGGGAGTCCGCCGGGCGAGCGACAAATGCACCGTCGCTGCGCATGGCGTCCTCGACGAGGAAGGCTTCTTGTTCGCGGCGCTCTTCGATGGATGGCAAGATCAGGCCGTCTTGGCGTGTGAGCATGTCGAAAAGCGCCGTTTCCTGGAACCGGCGTGCAATGAAGTAAGCAATCAGGCTCGAAACCATCACGGGCAAGGCTGCCGAATAGCTTCCCGACACTTCGATCACCATAAAGACGGACGTGATCGGGACGCGCAGGAACCCTCCAAAAAGAGTGCCCATGCCGACCAGCGCGAACATTCCCACCGATGTGGTGATGCTCGGGAAAAAGTGGTGCTCGATCGCGCCAACGCCTCCGCCGAGCATCGCGCCGATGAACAACGTGGGGGCAAACATTCCTCCGGGAGTTCCACTGAGGAAGGAAACCCCCGTGGCAAGGAGTTTCATGCCGGCCAGAACCATGAGGAGACGCCATGTGAATTCCCCGTGCAGCGCCTGGTCAATGACCGAATAGCCGGCGCCCAGTACTTGCGGGAACCAGATGCCGATTACGCCCACGATCAGGCCAGCGATCGCGGGCAGCAGGTAGTGCGTCCAGCGCGGCAACGCCTGAATTTTGGGCCGCGCGTGGGCGATCCACTTGGTGAAAATCAGCGAGGTAATTCCGCCGGCGATTCCCAAGACGGCGTACGCCAGGAATTCCACCGGCCGCGGCGCGGGTACGGCTGGAATCCGAAAGAGCGACTCGGCGCCGAGAAACCAGCGCATCGTAATAACGCTGGAGACGGCTGCTAGCACGATCGCGCCGAGTACGCCCGCGCTCCAGGTGCCGATCACTTCCTCGATGACAAAGAGCACTGAAGAGATGGGCGCGTTAAAAGCGGCTGCAAGTCCCGCCGCTGCACCAACCGGAGCGATCAGGCGGATCTTGGCTTGCGAGAGCCGCAAATAGCGGCCGATCTTCGACGCGATGCCGGCGCCCATTTGCAGCGAGGGGTCCTCGGGACCGAGCGATTGTCCGCTGCCTATTGCCAGCGCACATACCACAAATTTGCCTACGACGGTGTCGAAGGGAATGTACCCGTTCGAGACGTACACCGCTGCCTTAGTCTGATTCACGCCGCTGCCGCGCGACCGAGGAAACGCATAGATCACGAGGAGCGCAATCCCGATCCCAGTGACCGCAGGCGCGAGAATGACGCGAGGGAACCCGGGATTCAGCGACGAGCCCAGTAACAGAAACCGCACCCAGGCGATCGCCACGCGGAAGCAAACTACGGCCAGTCCGGAGAAAACACCAACCAGAACCGCGAGAATGAGGAAAAGCTGGTCTTCCCTTTCGCCCAAAATTCGCTGAATCCACGTTTGCGATTGGGAACGCATGCGCTGTCGCAAACTAGACGAAGTGGCGGGCAGATTGCCGGCGCGTGTGGAGGCCAGGTAGGCGGTCTCACTCACTCGGCGGCCTCGCGGCACTGGAAGCGATCAAAGACAAGGCGCGGTCGGCAAGGGTTTGCGGAGGGCCGCATTCAGCCGTTCCAACGCTTTCGGCTTGCACGGCAAACGTCATCGCCGCCACTACCTGGTCGGGATGATGCGCAAGGTTCACTTCGCTCCAGAGCCGGCGGTTTTGGATCCCAGTGGAGTAGAGCTTCTGGAGGCTGGTGGGGGGCGTGGCTACGTTCGGGCGAACGGGCAGCTCTTCCCCGCGCTGTTTCGCACAGCCAGAGATACGCGATTCGGCCACAGCGAGAGCTCGCACCGCTCTTCTTGCGGCCTCGGATGCGCGCAAGCCGAGCCGCAGCGCGTTCATGGTAGCGGCTTCCTGAGACAACGTGAAATCATCGGCAATCGGCGGGGCTGCGCGGTTCCGCGGCGGCAAGCGCCGGAAGTAATCGGCGGCGTCCGAATACATTGCCAGTTCGAAGGCGGCCCGGCCGGCTCCGGCGAGAGCATCGGGGTCGCGATGATTCGCGGCCAGGACGGCCCGGTAGGCGGCCAGAGCGCGGCTCCAGAAATTTGCTCGCAGAAGCAAGTCTCCGGCGATTCTTTGGCTGCCCAGGTCGTTGGGAGGCGCCTCCTGCGCGAGAGCAATCAAATCGGGCTCAGCGTCTCGAAGGTCGTTGCGATCGAGCAGGTATTCGGAAAGTTCCCGGCGAACTTCCCAGCGTTGCCTAAGAGGGTCGTTGTTCCAGACACCGTAGATCGCGCTGTGGTAGTAACGGATCGCGTCGGAACTGTCTTTTGAATTGGCCGCTACTCGCGCCAAAGCGAGATTAACGGGCCCGCTGCCGGGCGATTCGGTCAGCAGGGTGGTTAAGTACGAACGCGCTTCGTCTTCTTTTCCGGCGCCGGCGAGCGCGAGAGCAAGATGAAACTGGAAACCTTCATCGTCGGGCTTGTAAACGAGCGCGTTGCGATAATCGGTGACGGCAGTAAGAGTTTGGCCGGCTTTCATCGCCGCTTCGCCATTCGCGTACCACTGGTCACCTATGCGATGCAGCATGCGGTGATACTGGCGGGCGATGAAGGCTGTAAATGCAAAAAGAGCGACAAGGAGTACCGCGCAAGCGATCAATACCCGCTCACGATGGTAGATGCCAGGCGTGCGCGCCGCGGTTTCCGGAACAGGACTTTCGTTCGCGGGCCGCTTTTCGGGCGGGATTGTCTCCTGCTCTACATCAGCCATGGGGAACAATTTTATCTTACGCTATCCACGAGCGGGCACACATCAACAGCCGCGTCCCGCTACGGGGAGGATAACCGGACGAGCTGGATCAGGCTGAGTCGATCAGGCGGTGATGAATCGCATAGAGGGCAAGCTCGAGCCGGTCGGAAACGCCGAGCTTGTCAAATATGTTGTGCAGATGATTCTTGACGGTTTGCTCGCTGATAAAAAGCTTCTCGCCGATCTCACGATTGCGAAAGCCCTGCGCGACGAGCTGCACGATTTCCTTTTCGCGATCGCTGAGCAACGGCTTCTCGCGACGCTGGCCGGATTCGGCGGATTTCTTGAACGCGTCAATCACTTCCGCAGTCATGCGGTTATCGAGCCAGATTTCGCCTTCGTGAACCTTACGAATGCTCTTCACCAGCAGGTCGCTGGCAGATTGCTTTAAAACAACACCGCGGGCGCCGAGGCGCATGGCGCGGACGACGTCGCGGTCGTCCTCGGCGGCGGTCAGCACGATCACGCGGGTAGGCGTAGAGTCGAAGTTGGTCTCTTCGAGGACGCCGAGGCCATCTTTTTCTGGCATGCGCAGGTCGAGCAGCAGAACATCGGGCTTAAGCTTGGCGAGGAGCTTCGAGCACTCGACGCCGTTGGCGGCTTCGCCGATGATCTGAATATCGTCGACATCGAGGAGTTTTCGCAGTCCGTCGCGGAAGATTGCGTGGTCGTCCGCAACCAGGACCCGAATCGCCTGTTTCGATTTCGTCATGTTAATTGGTTGGAATCTCGATAGTTAAGCGCGCCCCGTGCCCAGGATTCGACTCCAGTGTCAGGGTTCCACCCACACCTCTAGTTCGTTCCTTTATGGAAATTGGCCCAAGCCGGAGCCGATCGAGCTCCTCGCTGGCGTAACGACCGGAGAAGCTAAACCCCATGCCATTATCGTCGACGATCAATATAACTTTCGAGTCGTCTTGAGCTAGTTTTACCACGACGTGGCTGGCATGCGCATGCTTTTTTACGTTGTGAAGTGCTTCCCTGTAAATCTGGAATATTTCGCGGCAAATGCGGTCCGGAACGCGCAGATTGCGGTCTTCGATGAAGAGTTCGACGCCCAAATCATGCTCACTGCGGAAGCGCTCGGCGAAACTGCACATGAGTTCCTTCATGTCGGCGCTATCGACGCGGAGAGGGCGCATTTCGGTGACCATGCGGCGGAGTTCCTCGCTCTGCTCCTTCACGGTTCGCTGAAGGTTGGTCAGCTCGGCGGAGAGCGCTACATGATCTTTGGGCGGCTTTTGGCGGAGCACGCCGAGCTGAATGCTGAGGCTCAAGAGCGTCTGCAAGATGCCGTCGTGCAAATCGCGCGAGACGCGGCTGCGCTCGGATTCCACGGCGCGGGTGCGAAGGCTGCGGAGCAAGAAAACGTTTTCCAGGGGCGGTCCGAGCTGCCGCACGATGCGTTCGAGCCAGCGCAGATCGCCTTCCGAAAAACGCTGGCGGCCGCTATTCGCGTTGATCAGCAGCACGCGTCCGGCCGGCTGGCCATCTGCTTCAATCGTTGCAGCGAGCAGGGACTTGGCCTTGAATTCTTCGCGCACGGCGTCGGAAAGCAGAGGCACGCGACGGAATCGCCGGCCTGTGCGGCGATCCCAGCCGAAACCTTCGCCGCGCCCGCCGTTCTGCTCCCATCCCATGGATACTTCGAGGCAATCGATCAAGAACGCTTCCGAGCGCGACAGGGGCAGCGTTTCCGGGCCGCGCAATTCCCGTTCGCAGGGACGTACTTTCCAGACGAACAGCCGCTCGAGTTCGTCATCACGAACCGCGAGGCAGCCCTGCTCGCAATCGAACGCCAGCACTAATTCGCCGAGTGCTTGTCGAATCGACTCCGTCAAACCGCGATCGAACCGCAATAGGCCGGTGATCTTCTCGAGAAATTGTTGGCGGCCAAGGTGTTCCCTTTCGCGCGCTCCGAGAAAGCCCATTCCCAGGCCGGAAACGATTGTGCCGAGACCCAGCGCGATCCAGTGCCAGGTGCTTTGCCATCGGAACGAGTCCTCCACCGCTACGCGCAAAATAATTCCGGCGGTAGCGACCCCCACCAGCGCAAACATCGCGCGCGAGTCGCCGCGCGTTGCTAGAGCAAAAACAGTGAACAAGAACAGGAACCAAAACGCCGAAACGGAAGGCGTCAAGTAGAGGAATGCGCCTAGCACGCAAAGATCGACAGCGAGAGGGATGCGAACATGCCAGTCGGGGAAAACTCTCTCTGCGAAAACGCCGATCAGCCCCAGTAAAAGGTACCCGAGCAAAAGCGCAACGGAAACGCGGCGGATCGGCGCGGCGGACGTCTCCAAAAGCGCCACCAGCGAAAGGGCGGCGATCACCGCGCGCGCCAGCGTTACCTGGCGCTCCAGATACAGACGCTCGGTATTATCCAGATTCATAAGAACGCAAAATACGCCGAGAGGCGCAACTCCCCCCGCGCACTTATCAGAAAGTCTAACAAGGCAGGGGCTAGCTGCAATTTGCGCGCGGCCAAGTGTGGCCTTGTTGGTAATGGCTGGCGCGCACGCAGCGAACGGTTGCTGCTGGCACGATTGCACGGGCCGGCGCTCTCGGAGCGTTGAAAACGCGTTGAAAAATTGTGGAAAACATGTGCTCGTGCCGTGTTGCCGGGATTGACACGTAGTGGATAATCGGTGCAGGTCCAAGTCCGATTGGGGCGCCGGCTTGTCGCAGCGATATACTCGAAAAGAAGTGGGACGCATTTTGGGCGTAAATGCGACGCGCCTTCGCTATTGGGAGCGTCTGCGGCTGGTCCGCCCTAGGGCACGCTGGGGCGAACGGTTTTACAGCTTCGGCGACCTCGCTTCGCTGCGAACGATGCAGCGGCTCGCGGAACGGCGCATTCCCGCGCTGCGCGTAAAGCGAGTAATCCGGCTCGTCGAGCAGCAGTTCGGCGCCGCCCCACTCGCGCTACATCAGCTGCAGTTCATCGAGCAGGGGCGAGAGCTGATCGTGATTCCGCCGGGTGATAGCCGCCCGTTTAATCCTCTGAAGCAACAGTGGGCCTTCTCGTTCGATGCCGCGAGTGCGCAGCAAAATCTGCATCAGCTTTCCAGGCCCACGCCCGAGGATCTGTTTCGCGCCGCTCTCGAATGCGAATCGGACGAGGAAACGTTGCCGGAAGCCGTGCGCTACTATCGGGAGATCCTGGAGTTCTCGCCCGACTGGGTGGAGGCGCACATCAATCTAGGCGTGGCGCTCTATCAGCTGGGTGATGCGGATGCGGCGTGTGAGGCGTTCCGGAAAGCGATGCAACTCGATCCGGCGAACGGCATCTGCCGTTACAATCTCGGATGCGTGCTCGAGGAGCAGGGCGAGATTGACGAAGCCATCCGGCATCTGCGGTGCGCCGCGCGCGTGCTGCCAAATCATGCCGACGCGCGATTCAATCTTGCGCTCGCATATGAAAAGCGCGGCCAGCGCCGATTGGCGCGCGAGCAGTGGATGCTCTATCTGCGGCACGCGCCGAATGGTCCTTGGGCTGACGAAGCTCGCGCGCACCTGAAACGCTACGCATATCGCAAACCAGCTGCTCCGCTTCCCTTCCCGCGCAAATCGTAAGCGTTTGGTTTTTGCCGCGCCGGCTCTGCAGATAAATCTGTGCCCCGGAAAGCCCGCGTACCCCAACGCCTATGCTCGCGCGCAACGCCATGCTAGAATTTCGCGGGGTGGTGAGCGTAGCTCAGCCGGTAGAGCATCGGTCTGTGGAACCGAGGGTCGTGGGTTCAAATCCCATCGCTCACCCCAACTAACTTATCGAATCCACTCCCCAACCGTGCTCGATTTGGGCGGCCGTGCAGTATCCGCCCGAATCGACAAGCAACTTCAACACGTCGTGCGAGATATAGGCATCGAGTGCGAAAAAGCTGGTCCATTCCAATCCCGTCCGTTTGGACCGGTCATCTGGCGTCGGGCTGCGGCGTAAGCGACACGTTGAGCGCAGCTTGTACCCTGAAGCCACGAAAACTTACCCCACTAACCCAAACCGAGACCGGAACATCATCATTTCATTTCGGCGGCGATAAGCTAACGAGACCGTCGCGTTCTTTTGCAGGTCGCGTCTAGGTGGTATGCTCGCTCCCGTCAGGCCCTATGCCCTACGCCGGTCACAGACTAAGACGCCGAACGCGCCTCACTTGTAAGAGCTGGGCCGCGCGCATTGCGTTGCTCTCGGCTGCTTTCTCCCCGCTGTTATTCGGCTTTGCAGGTCGCGGTTGGGCGCAGACTGCGCCGGTTCGAGGCACCGCGACGATCTCGAGCGGACCCGGCTTTCAGTTCGCAATCGCCGATTTCGACGGCGACCGTCGTCCAGACCTAGCCTACGTTGACCCTGGACCAGGCGGCTCCGGCACTAACACCTACTGGCTCGATCTTCGGCTGTCCTTCCAGGGGCGAAAGGCTATCCGGGTGCTCGCGCCGTCAGGCGGCCTTTTCCTTGAGGCTCGCGATGTCAATGGAGACCACGCAGTCGATTTGGTGGTCACCACGGCATTGTTCAGGCAACCCGTGGCGGTTCTCCTGAATAATGGCCACGGAACGTTCACGGCGGCGCAGCCGGCCGAATTTCCAGGCGCGTTCACGCGAGCGCAAAGTAACCGCTTCTCTGCCCCGCAGCTGCCCAACCGCGCCGTCGGCGTTCTGACCCAATCGGGCCTGGGCGTGGACACCAGAACGACGGAGTCTCAGTCACTGCGGGAAGCGTCATTCCGCTCCCTTCCGAGTTTCGTGATCCTTCCTAGCTTGTCCCGCCTCGTACATCGCGGACGCTCTCCTCCGATCCGCAGCTAACTCCCAAATCACGACGACAAACTGGCTGGAAGACGGTCGAAACCCACTGTCCCTCGGGGCTGTTGGCCGGGCCTTTATCCGCAACCACCCTAGAGACGGGAGTCTGCGAAATGAAATCGGTAGTGACTCGTCCTGCATTCGCGTTAGTGCGTATCGGTCTGAGCTGCATGTTCTTGCTTCCGATAGGAATCAGCACAAAGGCGCAGACGAACGCGCCGTTGACCTGGGCTGAAGTGCAGCAGCGGTTCGAGCAGAACAACCCCACTCTGCACGCCGGCCAGACCGGAATCAGCGAGTCGAGAGCCGAGGAGATCACGGCCTATCTGCGGCCCAATCCGCAACTCGCAGTTTCCGAGGACGGAACACAAATCGCGCCAAGCGGGGGCGTATGGACGCCGTTTACCGGCACGTTCGAGGTCGCTCAAGTGAGCTATTTGCACGAGCGCGATCACAAACGCGAACTGCGGCTGAAAAGCGCGCAGGAAGGCACTGACATCGCCATTTCCAACCAGGCGGACTTGCAGAGGACACTGCTTTTCAGTTTGCGCACCGCGTTTGTGGATACGCTCCAGGCAAAGGCCGTGTTGCAGCTCGCGCAAGACAATCTCGCGTACTGGGACCGCGTGCTCGGAATCAGCCACGACCGGCTTCGCGCAGGCGATATTTCGGGGATTGATATGGATCGGCTGGAGTTACAGCGCGTGCAGTTCGAATCGGACGTGCAAACCGCCGAAGTGAACTTACGGACCGCGAAGATTCAGCTTTTGGAACTTCTGAACGAGCGAACGCCCGTGGATCGATTCGATGTGACCGGGCCGTTTGATTACTCCAATCAGCTTCCGTCGATTGATGAGATCCGGCAGATGGCGCGGGCAAACAGGCCGGACTTGCGGGCGGCAATGCAAGCGGTCGATCAGGCCCGGGTGAATCACAAACTCGCGAATGCCGACGGCTCAACCGATCCAACGCTTGGAGCGTGGTACACCCACAACTCCTCGAATAACAACCCCAATGGGCTGCAAACGCTGGGGTTCAGCGTGGACATTCCGCTACGTATCTTCGACCGTAACCAAGGAGAGAAACTGCGCACGCAATTGGACATTACGCGCAATCAGCAGCTCGTGGACGCGACGCAAGCCCAGGTTTTCGGCGATGTCGATTCGGCATACGCGCAGGTGAACAGCGATCTCTCTCTGCTGCGGCCGTACAAGCAGACGTACCTCGCGCAGGCGGGCCGGGTTCGCGAAACCGTGAGGCTGTCATACGAGCACGGAGCAGCGTCGTTATTGGATTTCCTGAGCGCCGAAGGCGATTACCGCAACATTCAGCTGAGTTATCTGAATTTGATCGGCTCCTATTTGACGGCGGCGGCGCAGCTGAATCTGGCCGTCGGACGGGAGGCCATCCAATGAAGCGGAAAATGGGAACTGCCACAGTGGCGGGAATTTTGTCGCTGAGTCTGGGATTGCTGTTGCCAGGCTGCCACGGGATTGGAGCAAGACAAAATTCGGCGCCTGCGCAGAGCACCGCGAATAGCGCGAGTTCGGATACCGAGTACGTTGCCGCGCCCGGCGCGGCCGGAATCACGACCACGACCGTACAGCTAGCGGCCGTGCCGAATTATCTGCAATTGCCAGCGCAGGTCGAGGCCGATCCGACGCGGGTGGTGCACGTCTACCCGCCGGCGGGCGGACGAATTATCGAGATGAAGGTGCGTCCCTGGGACCAGGTGGAAAAAGGGCAGACGCTGGCGATCTTGGACAGCGGCGATATGGCGCGAGCGGTCGCCGATTACCGCAAGGCGCTCGTCGATAACCAGGTAAAGCAGAAGGCGCTGGAACGCGCCACGTATCTGTACGCCCATAGCGCCATCGCGCAAAAAGATTTGCAGCAGGCACAGGGCGACGCGGAAATGTCCGAGGCCGAAGTGCAGGCGGCGCGCGCTGAACTGCGTGTGTTCGGCATGGACCCGGATCACGCCGGAGCACAGTTGCGGGTCGCCGCTCCGCGATCCGGGGTGATTTTGGAAATCGGCGCGGCACAGGGCGAGTATTCGAACGCGTTGGCGGCACCGCAGCCCCTCTGCACCATCGCAGATCTTTCCACCGTGTGGGCGGTGGGCGATGTCTACGAGAAAGATTTGACAGTAGCGCGCCCCGGAGAACCAGCGCAGGTCACGCTGGATGCGTATCCAGGGCAAACGTGGAACGGGCGGGTGAGCGTGGTTTCGGACGCCGTCGATCCGAATACGCGGACCCTGAAGGTGCGGGTGGTGCTGGCAAATCCCGGGACCCGGCTGAAACCCGCGATGTTCGGGAGCATCCGGATCCTGCGATCGACGAGCCGCGGAATCCTGCTGCCATCAACGGTGGTGATTCGCGAAGGGAATATCGCGTACGTGTTCGTGAGCAAGGGCAATGGGCGATACCAGCGGCGCAGCGTGACGCTCGGACGCACGGTAGGGGAGGAGATCGAAATCGAAAATGGCATAAAAGCGGGCGACACGGTGGTCACGCAAGGCGGGCTCCTGCTGCGCGCAGCGGCGGGAAACTAAGCGATGCGCGCCCTGATTCAATCGCTGCTGCGTTACCGGCCGCTGGTGATCGTTGCGCTGGCCGCGTGGATCGCGGGCGGGGCGTTCATGTTTTCGCGGCTGGATATCGAGGCGTATCCCGACCCGTCGCCGCCGCTAGTGGAGTTCATCACACAAAATCCTTCGTGGTCCGCCGAAGAGATGGAGCAGCAGGTGACCGTGCCTGTGGAAACGGCCCTTTTCGGCATGCCGCATCTCGACCAGGTACGCTCGATCAGTACTTTCGGCCTTAGCGACGTGAAGCTCTATTTCGATTACGGCAGCGACTACTACTGGGACCGGCAGGAGGCGCTGAATCGTCTGCAGACTTTGACGCTGCCGGGCGGGCTGAGTCCGCGGCTATCGCCGGAGTCGCCGATCGGGGAAATATACCGATACCAGCTCTACGGGCCATCGTACAGCCTGAATGAACTGAAGGCCACGCAGGACTGGCTCGTGACACGAGAGATCAAGCAGGTGCCGGGAATTGTGGATGTGGCGTCGTTCGGAGGCACGACGCGCGAATATCTCGCCGAACTCGATCCGCAAAAGCTGCTCCAGTACAACGTGACGTTGCCGCAAGTGGTTGCCGCAGTAGCGGCGAGCAACGCCAACGCCGGGGGAAATTACCTGACGATGGGGAGCCAGAGCGTCAACGTGCGCGGGATCGGCTTGCTTCGCGACTTGCAGGACATGAGGAATGTGCTGATCGCCGAACACGCCGGCGTCCCGGTTTACTTGAGCGATGTGGCCGACTTGGCTGAAGGAAATCAGCCGAGGCTTGGGCTCGTGGGTGTGAATCATGACGACGACGCGATCGAAGGCATCGTCTTGCTTCAGCGCGGCGAGCAATCCTTGCCGGCTCTGAAGGCGCTGAGAGAGAGAGTGCAGGAACTGAACGACGGCCTTCTGCCTCCAGGAATGAAATTGATCACGCTGTACGACCGCACGAACTTGATTCACCTGACGACGGCAACCGTGCGCGATGTGGTGTTGATGGGATTGACGCTGGTGACCGCGATCCTGATCGTGTTTTTGGGAGATGTGCCGCTGTCCCTGATTGCCGCGCTGACGATTCCCTGCTCGCTGCTTTTCGCGTTTTCGCTCATGGTGCTGGGCGGCGGATCGGCGAACCTGATTTCCATCGGCGCGATTGATTTCGGGATTTTGGTGGACGCCAGCGTGATCGTTCTTGAAAACATCTATCGGCGGATGCAAGAGGCGCCAATGACGATCGGCGCGCTGGAGGTGGTCCCAGAAGCAACGGCAGAAGCGGTGCGGCCAGTGCTGTTTTCCGTGCTCGTCATTATCGTGGCGTTGATTCCGCTTTTCAGCATGCAGGGGGTGCCGGGAAAGATTTTCGCGCCCATGTCAGAAACCTATGGCTTCGCGCTGACGGGTGCGTTGCTGTTCGCGATTTTGTTTGCGCCCGTACTAGCATCTTGGATTCGGCCGGAAAAAGTCAAAAAACATCATACCCGGCTGGTGCCATTCCTGAGTGAACGTTACGCGCGGGCGCTGCGTTGGACGATGCGGCACCGGAAGGCCACGCTAGGAATCGCTGCCGGTGCGCTGGGAATTACCTTGGCCCTGGGCTCGTTCCTGGGCGGCGAGTTCATGCCTGCTCTAGAGGAAGGAAACCTGTGGGTGCGCGCGACGTTGCCGCAGGATGCGTCGTACCAGACCGGAGCGGGCATGGCCCGCGAGATTCGCGAAATCCTTCTCACCTATCCTGAAGTCACTCAAGTTGTGTCGCAAATGGGCCGTCCCGATGACGGCACAGACGTGACCACGTTCAACAACATCGAGTTCATGGTTTCCCTGAAGAATCTGAGCCATTGGCCCAGGGGAATTTCCAAAAGCGACCTTGTCCGGCAGATGGACGCACGGCTCGAAAAATTTCCGGGTATCGATTTCAATTTTTCTCAAAACATTCAGGACAACGTCGACGAGGCTATGTCGGGAGTGAAAGGCGAGAATTCCGTAAAACTCTTCGGGGACGATATCGACGTGCTCGTTGCGGAAGCAGATAAGATTCGCGATGTGATGGCCAAGGTCCCCGGCATTACGGATTTGGGCGTGTTCCCGGAAACGGGACAGCCGGAGCTGCTGGTGTCGATCGATCGTACCGCCAGCGCCCGATACGGATTGATGGCGCAGGACGTGGATGCGGCGGTCCAGGCGGCGATCGGGGGCATTGCCGCGACGCAGATATTGCAGGCCGACCGCCGTTTTGATTTCGTGATCCGATACCAGAAACCGTATCGCGAGTCGCCGGAGACAATTCGCGACATTTTGCTGCCGACGGCTAGCGGTGCTCGCATCCCGCTTGGCGAAGTCGCAAACGTATCGCTGCACGAGGGTGCCTTCATGATCTACCGCGAAGGAGGGCGAAGGTATATCCCAATCAAGTTCAGCGTGCGCGGTCGCGATCTTTCGAGCACGGTCGAGGAAGCGCAAAGGCGCATCGCGCGGGGAATTCACTTGCCGGAAGGCTACCACCTGGAATGGGCCGGAGAATACGAAAGCCTGAAGCAAGAGCAGCGGCGGCTGGCGGTGATCATCCCGATCAGCCTCGTAATCATTCTAGGATTGCTCTTCACGGCGTTCAATTCACTGCGCGATGCGATTTTGGCCCTGGCGATGCTGCCGTTCGCGGCGACCGGGGGCGTGCTGTCGTTGCTGATTACGCACACCCCGTTCAGCATATCCGCAGCAGTGGGATTCGCGTCGGTAATCGGCGTTTGCACGCTGGGCGGAGTCGTCGTCGTCTCGGGCATTCGACGAAAAGAAGACGGAACCCAGTCCATGAATGAAGCCATTGAAAAGGGCGGCATCGCAGAGATGCGAGCGGTCCTGATGGCTTGCGCAGCGGCAGGCCTGGGACTACTTCCAGCCGCGGTAGCGACCGGCATTGGCGTTCAAGCACAACAGCCGCTCGCTCGTGTGGTGGTCGGCGGCATGGTGACTGCGCCATTCGCGATCCTGTTTTTGATTCCTGTGCTCGCGACCTACTGGCTTCGCCCAACGAGCCGTCCCGGTACGACCAGCCAGGAAACAGAGTGAGTTCGCGCATCCGCAAGCAGTTGATCGCGAGATTAATCTTTTCGGCGGCGGCTTTCGTGCTCGCTGAATCTGCACTTGCAATACCGGCCCGGGGCTCGCCGACTGCAAGAACCGTCGCATCGCAGCGGACGAAGGATCTGGTAATCACGATCACCGCCCCGGATGGCAGGCTCACCGCCTGCGAGAACGCCCCGTTTCTCAAGAGTTGGGGATACCCCAGTGGAGTGATAGGATCAACACCCGCTGACCAGCCCGGAGGATTGCCAGCCATGAAACGTGTGGTGTTGATCAGTCTTGACCCTGCGACGGTGGACTTTTCGGATCCAGCGCTGCCACCGGGCATGACCGCAGAAAAGATCCACGCTGGGGTCAAACTCGCGCTGGCTGATTTTGAAGCGCGGGGCTGGCATGCCGAAAACTGTTATTTTAGTCCCGATGATACTGCGGTCCCGACGATTGAACGCCTCCTGACCAGCCGCGCCTACGACTGCGTTGTGATTGGCGCGGGTGTGCGCCTGCCACCCAGTCGGCTGATACTGTTTGAGAAGGTGGTGAACGCCATCCATCGCGTCGCGCCGCAAGCGGCCATCGCCTTCAACACCCGTCCCGACGATAGCGGTGCGGCAGCCGCGCGCTGGGTCTGACACTGGAATTCCGGACTCCCGAAACGAAGGCGGCCGTGCAGAGGGTGGCGAGCGTGCATCGGCGACCGGATCAGCGAGAGAGTGGCGCGATCGATACCGGGACGTAATGCTACCGCACGCAGAAGTGACGAATACGTGAGAAGGCTGTCTTGCCGGTATAACTGAAGTAAAACCTACCTATCGTCCCCGTGAAAATCGCTTGATTCTGGCGCGCCCGGAGAGATTCGAACTCCCGACCCTCTGCTTCGAAGGCAGATGCTCTATCCAGCTGAGCTACGGGCGCGCTGACGCGACGATTCTAGAACATTTGTGGGATACGAGCCACGGCTTCATCGCCCTTCTGTGTCCCGGCTCATTCTTCTTCCGGTAACCTCGTGTCTCGTTTCCAGCGATTCTTTTATATCGTGCCATGATATAATTGGGCGCATGGGTCGCTCCAGCCGCCGCTCGTCATCGAGGAGCGTGAATTCGCGCGTGATTGAAGAGCTCGCGAAATTTCGCTACGGGATCCGGCAATTCCTCCGCTTCAGCGAGAACGCCGCGCGCGATTCCGGCGTCACGCCGCAGCAGCATCAGCTGATGTTGGGTGTGGCGGGATTTACCTGCCGCGGGTCGGCAAATATTTCCGAGCTAGCGGAATTTCTGCAGGAGCGGCACAACGCCGTCGTGGAATTGGTGAACCGGGCTTCGCGCGCGGGCCTGGTGCGGCGGGAAATCAGCGCCAGCGACAGACGCGTGGTGCGCGTCGAGCTCACGCCGCGCGGGCGCGCCATTTTGGCGCGGCTCTCGGCGCTGCACCGCGACGAGATGGAAAGGATTCGCGATGGCCGGCGCGCGAATCTGTTTCCGCGCGTCGCCAAAGCGTCCGGCCCGCAAAACCGTGATAGACGATGAATTTCATCTGAACTGACGATCTGGGATGGGACCTCTGAAACTCGCGACTGAACGTTATCCGAAGCTGCGCAGGTATGCGTCGCTGATCCGCGAAGATTTGGTCGAAACTTACTCGCGCGATTTGCACAAATGGCTGGTGATTGCGCCGATTCTAGGCGTCGTCACCGGACTACTGATCACGCTGTTGGTGAAAGTCATCCTGATGTGGATGTGGCCGCAAATGCTGCGCTATTACTTGTCGCATCGCGCCGCGATTGTACCGGGACTGATTCTCGGCTTCGTTGTGGCGGGACTGCTCATGCAGTTCCTCACGCCCGATCCGGACGAGCACTCGACCGAAGAGATCATCCGTTCCTATCACGAACGTCAGGGCCGAGTGTCGATGAAGCCGTTCGTGCCCAAGCTGCTGGCCGCGGTCGCCACCGTTGGCATGGGCGGCAGCGCGGCGCTTGAAGGCCCGAGCATTTACGGCGGTGGGGCGATCGGCTCCTGGTTATGGACGAAAGTGCGAAGACTGCGCATCGAGCCGCGTGACCGCAGGATTTTGCTGATTAGCGGCGCGGCGGCGGGCATGTCCGCAGTGTTCCGCGCGCCATTGACGGGAATCGTCTTCGCGCTGGAGATGCCGTACAAAGACGACCTCGCGCATGAGGCGCTTCTGCCGTCGTTGATCGCGTCGGTGATCTCGTTCGCGACGATGGCCGCTTTCACGGGTGCCGGCCCGATCTTTAGTTTCCCAAGCAGCGGCATTTACACTCGCAAAGATTTGCTCTGGGCGGTGTTGCTGGGCGCGATTTGCGGCGTCATTGCCATGGTATTTGACATCACGTTCCGCCGCGTGCGCCGCTTTTCGATCCAAGCGAAAATTCCGCACTGGGCCAAAATGGCCATCGGCGGGACATTGACCGGAGTATGCGGGCTGGCATTTATAACGGCGTTTCACGGACCGCTCATCCCGATTGGTCCAAACTATGAAGCCGTGCCGCTGATCCTGCAGCAAGCGCACAGTTCGATCGAGCTGGTGATTTTTGGCGGAATGAAACTTGCCGCGACGCTCTTCTCGCTCGGCGTAGGCGGCGTGAGCGCGGCGTTCGTCCCCCTATTCCTGAGCGGCAGTTCGTTTGGCGTTGCCTTCGCGCAGTCGGTTGCGCGCAGCCCGATGGTGGATCTGTTCGCTGCGGTCGGGATGGCCGCCTTCATCGCCGGCGGCTACAAGACGCCGCTGACTGCGGTCGTGTTCGTCGCTGAGGCGACCGGAGGCCACGCTTACATCGTGCCGGCGCTGATCGGCGCAGCCGTGGCGTATGCGGTTTCCGGTGAAGCGTCGATGTCCGGCGACCAGCGGCTACACGAGGGCGTGCGAATCGCTGAACTTTCGAATTTAGTGGTGGGAGGCGTGATGCAGCGCCGGGTGATCGCGGCGGAGGCGGGCTGGCGCGTGGGTGAATTCGTCGAGACCATTCGCGGGCGCATCGGACATACGGCGTATCCGGTGATCGATCACGCGCGCGTGGCCGGCACGATCTCGATGGTGTCGCTCAGCCAGGTGCCGCCCGAAAAATGGGATCAGGCCGCGGTGCGGGACATCATGGAGCGTGAGGTCGAGATCGTTTCGCCGGAATGCGATTTGCACGACGCGCTTCGAATGCTGATGGCTCCCCACGGCCCACATATGTTGATCGTCACTTCCGACGAAGGGCGGCTAGAAGGAATCGTCACCAAAACGGATATCTTATCCGCGCTAAATGCCGGCCCGCCTGCAAGAACCGAGGAAGCTCGCGGGGAACAAGCGCAAAAGTAACTCTTCCGAAGAGCGTCTACTGCTGAGCGCACGGCGCGGCGGCTTGCGCGCCCTATGCACCCGTGCGAAAATTATGCCGCAGCGGCATTTTCCCTTCGCGTTTGGCGATATCGTCTAAGGGTTAGGACGTGGCCCTCTCAAGGCCAAAATCCGGGTTCGAATCCCGGTATCGCTACCACCTATTCAATTACCCAACCAGATGAGCCGCTGACTGCGCCAGCGGCCGAAGTTACACAGCAGTGGACGTTACGAACTCGATCGGTATAACCTGCCGTGCCCGTTGAAGAGTGCGACGTTCGGAAATCTGAATGTCCGCTCACCGTTAGAAAAATTTCGTGCGAGGAAAACAGATCAAGTGATTAGATTGGATCGCATTTCTTCCGTGATCTTTCTGGTTGTATTCGTTGGGCTTGGCCTCGGCTTTGGCTATGGCCGCGAGAACTCATCGAAGCGGCTGCCAACAATCGCAAGGCACGCCGCTGCGGTCGATGCCGTGCGATTGTCCACAGCGGATACGCAAGATGCTGCCGATTGGCTGAGTAACGGCCGCACATATTCTGAGCAGCGCTTCAGTCCGCTTGACCGGATTACCGACAAGAATGTCGGACAGCTCAAGCCCGCCTGGCAATTCGTACTGAACACGTCGCGAGGGCAAGAAGGCACGCCGCTCGTTGTGGACGGAGTGATGTACGTGTCCACAGCGTGGAGCGAGGTATATGCTCTCGACGCGCGCACGGGAAAAAAGCTCTGGTACTACGATCCCAAAGTCCCCAGGGATTGGAGCGTGAATAGTTGCTGCGGACCGATTAATCGCGGCGTGGCTCTCTGGGGCGGAAAGGTTTACACCGGCACGCTGAACGGACATCTACTCGCGCTCGACGCCGGAACTGGAGAACCCATTTGGGATACGTTCACGTTTCCCTCCGATGAGGAATACACCTCCACCGGCACGCCTGTGCGGCAATACTCCATGGCGGGCGCGCCGCGCATCCTGAAGGGGCTGGTGATCGTCGGAACAGGCGGGGGCGATCAAGGCGTGCGCGGATTTGTGTCGGCGTACAACGCCGAGACGGGCAAATTGGTCTGGCGTTTTTACACCGTTCCCGGCGACGTTTCCAAGCCGGCCGAGAATCCTATCCTAAAATTGGCTGCGAAGACCTGGGACGGAGATTCGGGTGGAGGCGGCGCCGTATGGGACGGAATCGCTTATGATCCCGAGCTCGACCTCCTGTACTTTGGCACCGGAAATCCAGCGAGAGGCGTCCACGATAAGCACGAAGATCGGCTGTTTGGGGACAGTGTCGTCGCCGTTCGGCCGGAGACGGGCGAATACGTTTGGCATTATCAGGAAGTGCCCAACGATGTATGGGATTACGACTCGACCGCGCAACTGATGCTCGCCGATCTGAAGATCGCTGGCCGGGTGCGCAGAGTAATCATTCACGCCCCGAAGGACGGCTTCGTTTACGTAATCGACCGCGCGACGGGAAAGCTCATCTCGGCAAAACCTCTCTTCACAAGAGTGAATTGGGCTACCGGGATCGATCCGGCCACAGGACGTCCGATCGAGAATCCCGCCGCCCGCCAAGGCAGTGCAAACGGCAAGCCGTTCGTGGTGTTTCCGGGGCCGTTAGGCGGCCATAGCTGGCAGGCCATGTCGTACAGTCCGCGGACGCGCCTGGTTTACATCCCGGTGATGGAAATGCCTAGCATCTTTCAAGTGGTCCCGATCGCCGAAAAAGAGGTCAGCAAGACTTCGAACGGTGAGGAGCCTGAGTGGGAGTATCAGGATCAGGTGATCGCCAAGGTAAAGTCATATTACAGCGCGCATATGGCCGCCTGGGATCCTGCTGCGCAACGCGAGGTATGGCGCGTGAATTTGAAAGGCCTCTGGCACGGTGGGACGCTCGCCACCGCCGGCAACCTGGTTTTCCAGGGAACCTCCAGCGGCGATTTTTCGGCGTACCAAGCCAACACGGGGAAGATGCTGTGGTCGATTTCGGTGGGGACCGCGATCATCGCGCCTCCGATCAGCTACGAGGTCGCAGGAGATCAGTACGTTGCCGTAACGGTGGGATGGGGCGGTTCGCTTGGGCTGCTGAAAGGACCCATCGGCATGGATAACCACGTGCCGACCAATCTTCCTCGCGTGATCGCGTTCAAGCTGAACGGCGGCTACAAGTTGCAGCCTGTATCGATCCCAGCAGAACCGCCTCTAAATCCTCCGCCTGATTCCGCCAGCGCGCCGCAGATCGCTAATGGCCGGACGCAATACGCGCGCTGCCTTCGCTGCCACGGTTACTGCGGTATTGGCGCCGGAGACGCGCCGGACCTGCGTTACTCCCCCATGGTTTACAACGGCGCGCTATTGCAGCAGGTCGTCAAAGGAGGACTTTTGCGCTCGGGTGGTATGCCGATGTTCGGCAGCGAGTTGTCAGAGAACGACTTGGACGCAATTCGCGCCTACTTGATTCATGAAGCGAACGTGCAGATAGCGAAGAACAAGGCCGAACACCGCTAAATAGCCGGTGTTGCTCGCGCGCCCCCAAACTCGAGTCCGTTCGATTAAGTTTTATTGGAAGTTTTGGCGGCAGGGGGCGTCGCCGGATCAGGTTTGGCGGGCTGTCTTTTGAATCGCGACGCGACTCCGCAGCTGCTGCCGATTCAGGTGGGAACTCCTAGACGAGGCAAAATCCAGCCCATTACCACGATGTACGCGGCTATAAATGCCAAAACTGCAATCCAGCTGCTCATTTCTTGTCCTTCGAGTAGAGCTTACCACTCCCGCGCGCGCTTCGGAAGGCAGATGCCCAATTCGCGAGCGTGCGAGCCGGCGAGGTCGCGCACACACTTCCCCGATGGCAAAACTGCGAGCCTTAGCGCCGAACCGGCTGTTCATCTGGAAATCGAACTTCAGATCCGGCCGCGGCCATTTGCGTCTCATTGGCCTGTGAGGTCTCGCGGGCGTATTTCAGTATCCAGGCCATCGAAACGGAAAACAGCGTGAGGAAAATAAATGTAATAAAACCAATTGCATAGCCGCTCTGACCCAGGTTGCCTACGGCAAAACCCATCACCGGGGGAATCACGAAGCCGCCGAACGCACCCAAGCCTCCCACCCAGCCTGCAGCGCCGCCAACGGCCTTGGGCACTGCCTGCGGGACGATCTTGAACACGGCCGCGTTGCAAATACCCATTCCGAATGCCATCAGGATTTCTCCCGGGACGGAAAGCTCAAACTGGCGTGAACTGGTCATTACCAAGGCGCCGACGAGGGTGATTAACAGGGCCAGAATTGCCGTATTCTCTCCGCCCTCCTGCAATTGATCGGAGAGCACACCGCCTGCAACGCGGATGAGCGATGCGATAATTGAGAAAAGGGCGGTCAGCATCAGTGCATGTTCGACACTGACGCCGAAAAAGCGCGTCCAGTAAATAGGCAGCCACGCCGTAAGAGCCATGAAACCACCGAAGGTTGTGAAATAGATCCAGACGAGCGCCCAGGTTCGCCAAACCCGGGCAGAAATACGAAGACTCTCCTTCAGGTTTCCGGTGGGAAATAAATCTTGCCCAAGCTCGTGTGCACGAGCCCGAGCGATTTCGGGTGCCATCCCTTTCTTCAACAGCTGGAAATAGGGGCTGTTTTTACCAAGGAGCGCGTAAGCGATTGTTCCAGCGGCCAGAATGCACAGCCAGAGCATGTATGAAAACGCAAGCCCAAAGCGAGCGAGCGCAAACGGCACAAGCAGCAGGAAGATGCCCGGTGCGACGTTGCCTACTCCCGCGAAAATTGCCAGAGCGCGCCCTTGCTTGCGTTGTCGAAACCAATACGAGACTTGACTGATGCCGACCGAGAATACCGCGATTCCGCATCCGCTCAGGGCTCCGAGAGCCATCAAGAGCGGATACGACTTATAGGTCAAATGCGCCGGATACAGGTAACGAGCCACCAATGCGAGGCCGGTCATTCCAGCGACAGCGAGAGCCAGCAACCAGAGAAAGGGCTTGCGGCCACCGCTCGTGTCCACCCACGCGGAAAACGGAACGCGCAGCAGAGATCCCGAAAGTGACGGCACCGCGACCAGGAATCCAAGGGCCAGTGGGCCGAGACCCATCACCTTCTGGAACGTGTTGGCGGACGGGCCGAAGAGGGCCACCGCGGCAAAACCAACGAAAAACCCAAGTGTCGCGCTCCAGAGCGCCTCTCTCGGTGAACCTTTTATTGCGTCCATGCGATGTTCCTTTGCGAAACTAAAGGCGCCAATTTGTCTCGATGTACGCAAATTGGCCGTTAGGATCCTTGGGGTAAATGCTCGCGATCACACCCTTCCCCCAGGCGTGTGCGTAATAAAGGCCGATGGCGAAACTGCGCGTCACTTGATAGTCGCCGCTTACGTCCCAGACGTTGGCCAATCCGCGCTTTCCGCCGCTCGGACGCCCCGTGTAGCCAAACGTGTGCGGTTGAAAGGCTCCACCGCCGAGGTACCAGAGATCGTTTCGCTCGGCGAGGCGCAACGCATGCACCTCGCTGCGGATCGCAAGTTTGCGATGAGGGCGAAGATTGAGCGAGCCGTAGAAGTCTTCGTTGTTCTCCATGTTGTAGAAAGGCATGCGCGCATAAATCCGAGGCGTCGGAAGTACTTGGAAGAACGTCCCATGAACTGAATCGTTCGGATTGCCGTCGCCGCTTCCGTACGAGTAACCAGCGCTCAGCCATGGCTTCAGTAATTTGACCCGCGGTTGCCAGCCGAATTCACCGACGAACGCCCCAGCGCGCTGCGTGAGCCGTCCCCAGGCTCCGGTCTGAACCGCACCCCAGGCAAGAAGGTCAAACTTTCCGAGCGAGTAGATGTTGAAGACGTGGAGATAATCGCCGCCGTAGGTCCCGATCTGAATTTCGCCATTGTCAGCTGCGCGCACGACTTGTGGTCGATTGTCCGTTTTGAGCACGCTTGTGCGATGGTCTATGTAGCCCAAGCCGAATACGCGCAATTCACCCGCACTGTGCTCGGATTCAATGGGTACGGTGAAGGCACCGTAATAAAGGTCCACGTCCATTTCGCCCATGCCATCAATTTGGTAAACGCCTCTCGTTATTCGGGCGCCCATGAGGGTGAGATTGTCGTTGCCGATGTTGTAGACAAATTGCGCGCCGTCGTAGCTCCTCTGAACGGCCGAGAAGCTGAAATTGCCAATCAGGCGCTGCGCAATCCGCGTCTGCACCAGCGTGGCGAGAGTATTGTCCTTTGGCTTGACTTCGCTGCCGTCGAAAAATTCGAATCGTCCGAGCTTCAATTTACCCTGGCCCAAGCGATTTAGTTGAAAGTACGCCTGCTTTACGAAGGCGTTGACGTTGTTGCGTCTATTTCCATTCGCTACGTAGTAAGTGCCGCCAGGTCCAAGCTGCCCTTGCGGCGCGCTTACGACTGCCTCGCGCGGCAGGAAAAGAATGGCGTCTTGCGCGGCCTCTAATTTCCAACTATAGGTTTCGCGATCCTGCCCGATCGCAACGCGAAGGAGCGAGTGCGGAAACGCATACGAATTTTGGCCGCGTATGCCTTCAAACCAATTCCATCCCTCAACGCGCACGCGCCAATTAACAGAGATATCGAGAGGGCCGAGCTTTCTTTGGTCCGGCGCGTCAGATTTTGACGCCGGTGTCGATTGAGCTCGCGCGGCAGCCGGCCAAAAGGCAGATATACCAAATAGAAGCACTCCGGCCAATCGTACCCAGCGGCCACGAAGCACAAGCGCGCCGCTCAATCTACTATTCGGCCGGCCCCGAGCGATTTTCATGGGGATTGCTCCGGCGAGCGATACCAGCGTACGACCTGGTTTTTCCGCCAAAAATACGGGTTGGGAGCGACGAGGATGTGTACGAGCCGGGTGAACGGCGCCACGCCTATAAGCGCATATGCCCCGACGATGTGAAATTTCACGATCAACGGCATAGCAGTTATGAATCCAATTTGCGGGTTGAGCCGCACGAGCGACCAGAGATAGGGCGCGACGGCTGCGGCGAACCATGAAGATCCCCACGGATGAAACACCGCGGTGAACACTCCGCTCGCAACTTGCACGAGCAGCAGCGCGAATACGATCCAGTCCATAGTTGTCGTAACCGCTCGAACTTTGGAAAACATCAGCCTTCGATGAATCGCACCGCAAAGCCCAACTAACGCCAACAATCCGAACACCAGTGCAGACGCTTCGAGGATGTAGAGGCGGAGCGGCCGGCTGTTCCATGCGAGGATTTCCGCGGGAATCAGAAACGCGACGATGTGTCCGATCAAGACGGCGACGATCCCATAGTGAAAGGGCACCAGCCCCCAGAAATGCTGCCGGTTCTCTAAAAATTGCGAGGAGAAACTCGAATACGTAAATGGCGCCTTGCGATAGCGCATGATCGTCCCCAGAAAGAAGACGAACATCGCGAGATACGGAAGCACGAGGAATAAGAGACCATTCGCAAAGGGAAGCATTGGGGTAATCACCATCCTTCAGAAGCAAGAATGCGAAATGCTGGTTCTGCCGCAATCGTCGCAAGTTCGGCGCGCTCGAAGC
>JAGWRH010000281.1 GCA_028876695.1 Acidobacteriota bacterium
ATGACGTGCCCTACAGCACCGTGACGCCGCAAGCTCTGCCGAGCGAACAGCAAGTCGTGGCGGACACCGGGAATATGCTGGCGCGCCTGAAAGCTCTTCGCCAGGCGCCCGTCGTGGACGATGACTTTCAGGGCCCGGTGCTTTTCTCGCCGGACGCGTCGAGCGACGTGTTCGATTCGCTGATTGGCGCGAACGTACTTGGTCAGCGCCCGCGGCCTGGCGATTCGGCGCGCACAACGGGGGCGTTCGCGTCCAGCTACAAGACGCGCGTGCTGCCCGCCTCGGTATCCGTGACCGACGACCCGACCATGGCGGAGTTTCAGGGCGTGCCGTTGCAAGGGCACTACGCCATCGATGATGAAGGCGTGCCGGCGACGAAAGTGCCGTTAATCGTGAACGGGATTTTGACGAATTATTTGATGGACCGCGAACCCATTCAGGATTTTCCGCGGTCGAACGGCCATGGCCGCGCGGGGCCGGGGCAGCCGCCGGCGCCGAGCATCGGCGTCTTGGAAATCCAGTCGAACGAACCGCTCTCGCCTGCCGCGATGAAGCAGAAGCTGATCGAAATATGCCGGCAGGATAATCTGGCGTACGGATATTACCTGGCCGAAACGGCGGGCGCGCAGAATACCGCGCCGCGCCTGCTCTACCGCGTGTACGTGAAAGATGGCCGCGAAGAATTGGTGCGCGGGGCGGTGTTCAACGACCTGGACACGCGCGCGTTGCGCAATGATCTGGTCGCGGTGGGAAACGATCCAGTCGTGAGCAACCGCGAAGGAAACGTGGCGCGTACGATCATCAGCCCGTCGATATTAATCGACGAAATCGAAGTGAAGCGCACCGATCAAAAGAACGCCAAGCTACCGGAATACCCTCCGCCGGATTTGACCGGCTCCAACTGACCCACGAATCCCGGCGCGCCTTTCGCAGCGATCGAAACCGCCCGCTAAAGCGAACAAAAAGCGAATCAAACGCGCGATTTACGCGCTTTCAGGCCCCACTTAGCGCCAATTTTGTGCAGTTTTTGGCCCGGAAACGGCCGGTATAGCCGCGTTTATTGCCACGCCTTTTGCTAACGCCGCGAAAAGTTGTAGCGGACGCCAATCCGGAACGACAGGGGCAATCCAATCTGTGGCGGCGAGACGCCGGGGTTCAAGGGGGCGATGAAGTACTGCTCATTGGTGAAATTTTCGATGGCGAAATACGCCCGCGCGCCGTAGGCGATGTGGCGCGAGACGGTTGCATCGAGCGCAAAAAAATCGCCAAGCACAATGTTCGTGGTATCGAGCTGCTGGCCGATGACGCGGCCGTCGAGGGAGGCGGAAAAGAGCGAAGGCCGGTCGTAGGTGGCCGCGAACGTGAACGAGTTGTGCGGCACTTCCTGCACCCAGGTGTTCAGCAGCTGCGGCTGACCGGGCGCGCTGACGATTTTCGAGTTTACGTACTGATAGCCGGCCGACACGGTGAAATCGCGGGTGACGCGCTCGACAGCGTCGATTTCGAAGCCGGGTGCGCTGATGCGCCCGAGATTCCGCCGCTGGTTGGTATTCGCCGGGGAAGCGAGCGGTACGTTGGCGATGGGGTTGACGATCTGGTTGTAAAAGAACAAGCCGCGGACCTCAAAGCGACGGTCGAAGCCGGTCAAATCCACGCCAGACTCAACACCGGTGAGGCGCTCGGCGGTGAGCGCGGAATTCGGGTTAGTGGTCACGTTGCCGACGCGAAACCCGCGATAGAGCTCATTGAGCGTGGGCGCTCGAAACGCACGGTAGATGGACGCGGACCAGGAGACATGCGAATTGAACTGGTGCAGCAACGTGGCGCGCGGGTCGAAAACGTCGTAGCCGCGACCGGGAAAATATTGATTGGCAGGACAGGCGCCCACGCCCGGACGGCAGAGCGATGAAGCCTCGAAATTTTGCCAATGGTCGTACCGGCCACTCAGGTTTAGCAGCCAACCGGGCGCGACCTGGATGAGGTCTTCGCCGAAAAGACCAAAGGAACGCTGGCGGCCGCCGGCGGAGGTGGTGCGGACGATCTTCCCGGTGGTTGTCGAGGTGATGATTTCGTGGCTATGGCCGATTTCCTCGTGCTCGTCCATGCCCGCGACGACGGTCTGTCGCGAGCCGATGCTGCGATGCCAAACGGCCGATCCGCCAACGCCCTGCGCGGGGACGGTCTGCGAATCGGTGAGCGCCTGAGTAGCCTGGTTAAACGCGACGGAGTAAAAATTCTGAAAATAGGTTTCCCACTGGCCATAAAGGCGCAGCGCGAGCGA
>JAGWRH010000282.1 GCA_028876695.1 Acidobacteriota bacterium
ATCGCCGTTTCCATCCGGTGCGTGATGAACTTCACCCGCTTCTGCACTTCGGAAACTTCGTCCGGCAGCATGGCCTGGCGCAACTTCACGCGCGCGCCCGCTTCGTCCAGCAGGTCGATGGCCTTGTCTGGCAGGAACCGGTCCGGAATGTAGCGGTTTGAGAGATATACCGCGTAACGAATGGCCTCTTCGGTGTACGAAACCGCGTGAAACTTTTCGTAGCGGTCGCGAACGCCTTGCAGCACCCGGATCGCGTCGTCCTCTCCCGGCGCGGGCACCTTCACGGCCTGGAAGCGCCGCTCGAGAGAACGGTCCTTCTCCACCGATTTGCGGTATTCCCCGGGTGTCGTCGCTCCAATGCACTGGATTTCTCCGCGGCTCAGCGCCGGCTTCAGAATGTTCGCCGCGTCAAGCGAGCCTTCCGCCGAGCCCGCGCCCACCAGCGTGTGCAGCTCATCGATGAACACGATGGCGTTCTGGCTTTCCATCAACTCCTTCATGATGGTCTTGAGCCGCTCTTCGAATTGCCCGCGGTACTTCGTTCCCGCGACGATCAGCGAGAGATCGAGCGAAAGGATGCGCTTATCGGCGAGAAATGGCGGCACGTCCCCATCGGCGATGCGCTGCGCCAAGCCTTCCACGATGGCCGTCTTGCCCACGCCGGGCTCGCCAATCAGGACAGGGTTGTTCTTTGTGCGACGGCAGAGGATCTGAATCGCGCGTTCCAGCTCGCGGTCGCGGCCCACCAGCGGGTCGAGCTGGCCCTCCATCGCCGCCTGGGTCAAATCGCGGCTGAATTCGGCAAGCAGGGATGCTTCTTTTGGCCGGTTCACGGGCACCTTCTCTCCCCCCGTACTACGCGCCAACTCCTCGCGTACGGTGGAAAGCCGCAATCCTCGTTCCTGAAGGATTTCGGCGCCAAAGGATTTCTCTTCTCGCAAAACGCCTAGGAGCAAATGCTCGGTTCCCACGTGCTTGTGGCCGAGACGCTCCGCTTCTTCCGCCGAGTAGTTCAGAATGCGCTTGCATTCCTGACTCAACGGCACTTCTACCGACGTGGAAATCCGCTCGCGCACCGTGATGCGCGATTCGATTTCTTTACGGATCGACTCGATCGAGCCGTGCGTCCGCAGAAAACGGTTCGCCAGCGCCTTATCTTCGCGCAGCAAACCGAGCAGCAAATGTTCCGTCTCGATGTACGGACTGCCGTACTGGCTGGCCTCGTATCGAGCGAAGAAGATCACTCGCCGCGCTTTTTCTGTGTAGCGTTCAAACACGGTTCACCCAAGCCCTCCGGCCGCCGTTGGCCCGGCGCCCGCTGCCTCGCGGACTGCCACAGCATCTTCCGCGAGCGCGTCTGCGCCTGGCTCGAGCTTCCCGTGCTGCAATGCCAGCACGCGATCCGCTCGCCGCGCCAGTAATAGATTATGTGTCGCGAGTATCGTTGTGAGGCGGTGCGACCGGTGCAGCTTCTCGATCAAGTCGAAAACGCCCGCCGCGTTCCGCTCATCCAAATCGCCGGTAGGTTCATCGGCCAGCAGCAAGACAGGTTCATTTACCAAGGCGCGGGCGATCGCCACGCGCTGCTGTTCACCACCGGAAAGTTCTCCGGCACGCTGTCCCGCGCGACTCGCCAACCCCACTTCCCCTAACCACCGTTCCGCCGCTCGCAAAGCCTCGCTCGCCGGCTTTCCGCGGACCAGCAGCGGAATCGCCACATTTTCGGCGGCCGTGAAGTCCGGCAATAGATGATGCCGCTGCCAGACAAATCCCACCGACCGATTCCGGTATTCCGCCAGCTCCGATTCAGCAAGTGAGACGAGCGAATTCTCGGCGAAGTATACTTCGCCGGTTGTTGGGGTGTCCAGCGCGGCTAGCAAGTGCAAAAAAGTGCTTTTCCCCGAACCCGACGGCCCGACGATCGCGATCAGTTCGCCCGGTTCGGCCGAGAAGTCGATTCCGTCCAGTGGTACGATCGGTTGCCGTCCGGAGTAGTACTCTTTGCGCAGGCCTTCGGTACGGAGGATAGGTGGCCGCGCCTCGGGCGCAGCGTTTCGCCCCTCTTCGATCGCGAGCTCCGCACTGGCCAGCCTATTCATTCCCAATTCTCTTACACAATTTAGATGCCGAACTCGGCGTTCCGTATCTCCTTCGCTCACAGAAACCTGATAAGTGCACGGGCGCCGCTAAACCTAAGAATTTTCCTAGTTATGCCCCGTATTTCCCATCTCCTGTCGCTACCCGTCGCCAATTTACGTCACAACCTTCGTCCATCAGGATTTTACCACGTCGCGAGTACGGGGACGAATCGAATCGCCTTTAGAAGAAACTCAAAATCTAATCGAAGCGCGGTGTACGAACGATCGGGTCAGAACGGCGGAGGGCCCGGCGAGGACCGATTCGCGGTCGCTATTCAAACCTCAAAATTTCGACCGGCAGGATGCGCGAAGCCGACCGCGCCGGCAAAATCGTAGCCGCCATGCTGACGGCCAGCGCAGCAGCCGCAATCCACAGCGCGTCGAACCAGTTCGCATGAAATGGCACGTACGGCACTGCATATACCTCTGGATTCAGAGGAAACAGCTGCCAGCGGTTGGCCGACCATGCGATGCCGTACCCGGCGCCGAGGCCAATCAGCGTCCCAACGATGCTCACCGCCAGCCCCTGCAACAGGAAGATGGCGCGGATTTGTTTGCGTCGCGCTCCCACGGCCACCAATACCGCAATGTCCCGCGCGCGATCGCTTACCGTCATGGTCAATACGACCAGAATGTTCAATCCCGCCACGAATGTGATCAAGCCAATGAAAAGGGCGGTCACCAGCTTTTCCAGGCTCAACGCGCGAAAGAGCGCGCGGTTTTCCTGCATCCATGTGCTCGATGCGAATCCCGGCCCCGCTCGCCTCACCAAATCGTTCGCAACTTTCTGCGCCTCGTCCAAATTCTTCACCCGCACTTCCAGCAAGCTCGCCACGTCCCCCACTCCCGCCAGCTGCTGCGCCGATTGCATCGTGACGAACGCCCAGTTCGCGTCGTAATCGTAAAATCCGGAGTCAAAAATTCCGGTCACGTGAAATCGCCGCGCGCGTGGCACCATCCCGAACGGCGTCAAGCTCCCTTGCGGGCTGATCAGCGTGACGTAATCTCCCACCGAAATTTCCAAATCGCCGGCCATCAGCCGTCCCACGATAATTGCCGGCACGCCATCGACATCGGACGAAAAATTCGCGGAGCCCTTCGCCATGTGATGGAGTGCGCCGTCCACGCGCCGCTCCAATTCCGGATCGACTCCCTTGAGCACCACGCCGCGCGGCCGCGGCCCGTTCGTCAACAGCACCGTCTCGTAAACAGCCGGCACGATCGATTGCACGCCCGGCGCCGTCGCAAGACGCGCCATCAGTGCGCGATACTCGCGGATTCCCTCGGGGCTGACCGGCTTTAGATTCACATGCGCGGTCACGCTCAACAGCCGGTTGCGAATCGCCTCGCGAAACCCGGTGTTCATCGCCAGCGCGATCACCAGCGTCATCACCCCGGCCGCTACGCCCAGGCTCGCAAGATACGTAACCAGCCGCAGCACGGCAGGCCGGTTCGGCGATCGCAAATAGCGCTTCGCCACAAGCCATTCGAATGTCATTTGGAGTTTGGGTCCGACGGTCCAGCGGGCGCTGAGTTCGATTGCGCCGATGCGGCCGCGGCGTGCGGCTCTTCGGCGGCGCGCAACAGCGGAAACAGAATCACCTCGCGAATCGCATGCGAGTTCGTCAGAAGCATCACCAGCCGGTCGATCCCGATGCCCTCGCCGGCCGTCGGCGGCAACCCGTGGCTCAGCGCGCGAATGTAATCGATATCCACTTCCTTGGGAACTTCCTGCCCGCCCTTCGCCACTTGCTCACGGAAGCGCCGCTCCTGGTCGTCCGGATCGTTCAACTCCGAGAATCCATTGGCTACTTCCATCCCGGCGATGAAAAGCTCGAAGCGCTCCGCCAGCGACGGGTCGTCCTCGCGCCGCTTTGCGAGCGGAGAAATCTCCACCGGAAAATCATGGATAAATGTGGGCTGAATCAGGTGAGGCTCGGCCACGGCCTCGAAGAGCTCGCCCGTAAATTCTCCCGCCGAAGCGCTCGGGCCGCACTCGATCGTATCCGTGCCCATCGATCGCGCGAATTGGTTATAGCGCTCGGCGATTCTGCGTGGCCCATCCTGCGCCGCCAGTTCTTCGCTCGCCGGAGCCGCACCGGCCCCCGCCGGCCAGAATTTGCGAATCGCCTCGCGCATCGACAGCCGTTCGTAGCGTCCGAAATCGATTTCGTGCTCTCCGAAAGTCACTTTCGTGCTGCCGCAAACCCTCTCCGCCAACTCGCGCAGCAATTGCTCGGTCAAATCCATCAGCGCCGGCCCGTCGCTGTACGCCTGATAAAATTCCAGCATCGTGAATTCCGGCTGATGCACCGCGTCGATTCCCTCGTTGCGGAAATTCCGGTTGATTTCATACACGCGGTCGAACCCGCCTACCACCAGTCGCTTCAAATAGAGCTCCGGCGCGATGCGCAAGTACAAATTCATGTCGAATGTGTTGTGATGCGTCACGAACGGCCGCGCCGTAGCTCCGCCTAGAATCGGATGCATCATCGGCGTTTCCACTTCCACGTACCCGCGCTCGTCGAAAAAACGTCTGAGCTCGCGGATAATCTGCGCCCGGCGCATGAAAATCTCCCGCGCATCCTCGTTGCCGATCAAATCCAGGTAACGGCGCCGGTAACGCATCTCCGTGTCCGCAAGGCCATGCCACTTTTCCGGCAGCGGCAGCAGCGCCTTCGTCAGCAACTGCAGATGTTCCACTTTTACGGTCAGCTCGTTGGTCTTGGTGCGGAAGAGATGCCCCGAGACCCCGACGATGTCTCCCAGGTCGAGCAGCTGAAAAAGTTTGAACGCCCGTTCGCCAACCACATCCAGCCGAACATAGAACTGCAGCTTCGCCCCATCGCCCGAAAAATGACCGAACGCGGCTTTCCCGTGCGGTCGCAGCGCCACGATCCGTCCCGCCACGCGCACTGCAA